>NZ_JAKMRM010000010.1:0-69153 GCF_025772105.1 Campylobacter sp. IFREMER_LSEM_CL1846
GGAGATAATTCTACCTTTAAGTTTTTTATCTAATTTATCTTTTATGAAATGATCTTTGATCGAGGTTTTGTTTTCTATTATGTGTTTTCCAAATACTCCTAAAGCAATGTTTAGTTCTATATTGCCATCTTCAAAATTTTGTTTTGGAATAAACACTGTTGCAGCAGGATAGCCATTAACTTGGAAATAATAAGCAACAATATTTGATACATCTTGCAAATCTTGGATATTAAATTTTTTCTGTTCATAATTTAATATGAGATTATGTAATTCCTCTTCTTTAATTCCTAAATTTTCAAAATCAATTCCTTTGTTTGTGATGTGAAAATTATAGTGAGTAAGTATTTCTTTTTCATAATGTTCTTGGTGTGTATTTATGATTTCTCTAGCATCTTGAAATTTTTCATAATTTTGTTCAGTTTTTAAATTTTCTTTTAAAGCTTTGTTTTGTGGTATATTTCTATCAGGGGATAATTCTATTATTTTTATATTGTCATTTGTAGCTCGTAAAGCACATGTTAAAATTAAGGTGCAAACAATAATCTTATGCATTTAACTTTCTTTAATTAGCACATGGGTTCATAGCTTTAAACCCATCGCTTACAATACAAGTTTTTTTACGAGCTTCTATATCAAGTTCCCCAATTTCTTTGATTATTATTTCATCTTTAACTAAATCATCTCCTAAAGAATTAAATAAAAATAAATTAGCAATATTGTCATTAATCATTGCAGGATAGTTTTGACTATTGTTTAGACTTGATTTTGCTTGATTGTTTTCTAGTGTAGGAATGCTAGGAATACTAGGTGTTAGATCAGTCCAAGGTAAATCAGGTTCAACAGGAATGCTAGGTGTTAGATCAATGCTTTCTAAAATAGGTTTATATAAGTCATATTGATAATCTCCCATTATTAAAAAACTACCTTTATTGTGTTGATATTCTATTTTATTTTTAATTTCTGCTAATCCTAATTTGGAAGCTATTGTTTCTTGTTGTTTTTCTAGCATATTGATATTTTTAAGTAATTGAGCTAGCTTATTAGGATCTAGTGAAGAATTGTTTTTTATATAGTCATTATAAGATTTTTCTGCTATTTGAAGTTGTAATTTTATATTTTCCAATTCTTTTAGAAGTTGTTGTGAATTTAAAACTATATCTTTTAACTCTCCTTTTAGAATTTCTAATATACTTATTTTTTTCTCAATTGTTTTGTCTATATTTGATTTTATATTGTTTTGATAAAAATCTTTTACACCTTCTTCAAATTTATCATTATTTGCATTATTTAATCCGTTGTTTTGATAAGCCATTATAAAATCTAAACTTTGAACTATTTTCAAGGCTTGTGATTTATTATTTGCTGTATCTTTGATGAAGTATTTTGCCACAAAATCTACTTTTTCATCTTCTGTCATTAGATTATAATCTTTTTCTGCTAACATATCCAATAAAACATCAATATATATTTTATAATGCTGATTGATAAGATCTGCCAGAATTTCATTTTTGATGACATCTTCATATAAATCATCTTTACCAAGGATGGCTTCTTCTTGTATGATATTGTCTATATTTGGGTAATTAATTTCTATTTTATTTGAAAAATCTGGTTTTTTTGGTAGTTCTATAATAGGTCTTGCTATTGTATTATCTTTACTTAAAAAATCTTCAAATTTTAAATTTTTATTATCATCATTATAGGTATGAATATTAATTTTCATATCTTTCCATAATTTTAAGTCGCTAAAAACATCATTAAAATCATTTTCATGATGATAAATATGTATATTCTTAAAAGCTAAATTTACATTTTTATCGTTATAGGCACTAATAAATTTTCCACTTAAATTTTTACCATCACTTGCAAAAGATTGTATTTGGGAGTCATTTTCAAAAAATAAATATATATTTTTAAAATCTAAATTAAATTTTTGAAACATTGAACGCCCTTCAATATATCCGATAAACCCAGCAGCATTGGCAAAGTCTTTTTGTCCATAAGCTTGTATATTTTTTATATCATATATGCTTATGTCAGAAAAACTTCCCTTACCTTCTTTTTGAATCCATCCTGCAAAACCTCCAACATTCACCATTCCGCTTTTGTCTTTTTCAATCTTACCTGAAATAGTGTCAATATTTTTTATTGTGATATTTGAAAGAGATAAATTATCACTTCTATATCCTTCTATTTTTCCTGCAAAACCACCGCTTGCAGCACGAGTGCCTTCCATGGAGTTATTATTAATGCTTTCTATTTTTTCAGCTTCTATGCTAATATTATCAAAAACACCTCCATTAGCAAAACCTACAAACCCACCAGCATAAGCATTTCCTGTATCAAAAAAATCTTCTTCCAACGAGCCATCTTTGTTATCTTGACTAATGCTTTTTACATTTTTAACGCGTACATTGATGTTTTTAAAATAAGTATCACCAGAATCAATACTTCCTACAAATCCACCAGCATAAGTATGGCGTAAAGTAGTAAAAGTGGAGGTTATGTTGTTTATATCTAAATTTATATTTTCAAGATCAGCATAGCCTATATTACCTGAAAAACCACCTGTAACAAAACCTCCATTAATTTCATCAATTTGTCTTATATCGATATTGCTAAATTTTCCTCCCCATACTTCTCCTGCAAAACCACCTGTGTATGTTGCTTTTGTTGTTTTATCATTAATAATTTTATTTATTTGTGATATGTTTATATTTTCAAATTTTCCATTGTTAATTCCACCTACAAAACCTCCAATATGTGATCTATTTTCAAGGCTAATACCGCTGATTTCTCCTATTGATTTTATATCAATCTTGTTAAAGTTAGCACCATTAACATATCCTATAAAACCTCCTGCGTAGAGGTTGTTTTTATTTTGTGTAGAGATTTTAGAGATATTTTTTAATTCTATATTTTCAAATTTACTGCCACCACTTGCATATCCTACAAAACCTCCAGTATACATTGAGTTTGATAGAATAGAATTATCGTTATAATCAATTATTATATTTTTAAATTCAGAACCATTAGCATTTCCAAATATACCAACATATCTTAAAGAATCTGATAATACATTTGTATCTATGAATATATTTTTTAAAGCAAAATTTTGTCCGTCAAAAATTTTATTATAAAAGCTATTATCTTCTATAATTTCCCAATTATCATTGTAAATAGGATCTTTATATCCTACTATCATATTGGTGCAACCATATCCTTCTATACAGTAATTTGCATAGTTTTTTCCTTTAAAATCTATATCATTTGTTAGTCTGTATTCAGTAGCTGTATTTCTAAAATCTTTTTTATTTTCATTCCAACCTTTGGCAAAATGCCACCAATCAACATCTGATGATATTCCTACAAAATCATATATGTTAAAGGAGCTATTATTATGTTTTATATTTTGAAAATCAGTTTGTTTAAGTTTATCAAAAACTGCAAAAGAATTAGGATCGTAGTAATATCCACTAGCATTTAAATATATAGAACCTCTTTCTTTAGTGCTTACTTCTAATTTTGATAAAGAATTTGCGTTTATATTTGATGCATCAATGTCTATTTCGTTTCCTATAAGTTTGATGTTTTTTGAGTTGATTTTAGTTAATAAATCATTTGAATTTTTAATATTTGAATTTAATAAAATTTTATTTCCTATAAAGACAACTTCTTCAGCGTTAATATTTCCCATATTGACTACATTGCCATTGTTTTTATCTAATTTTATAATGGGTGATTGTATGGTGTTTGTTTTTCCATTTGCAAATTTTTGCATTTCATCAGAACTTATTGATGAGGTTGAAGCCACAAAGCGATTAGCATTGATAGTTCCTGTTTTAGTAATGATTACTCCATTAGGATTGATTAAAAAGACATTGTTGCCTTTTGCATTTAATACACCTTCTATGGTAGATTTACTTGTCCCATGAGCAATGTTTAGGTAGTTTTTATTGCTTCCATTAAAATTTACACTTTCACCTTTGCCTATGCTAAAGCCACCACCCCATTGTATGACTGAATTTGTTCCATGTCCATTAATATTTAAGGTATTGTCATTTGGTCTGTTTATAGTTCCACTAGTCCCGTGAGTAAATTTACCTCCACTAGGTAGCGCTAGACTTTGATCAAATAAGATAGAAATAACAATACCAGATAAAAGAATATGGTTAGAAAAACTAGACATCAGCTATCCTTAAATAATTATTAATATCAATATGTAATTTTTAAATATATTATAACAAAATTTATTTATAGTTAAATAAAAACAAATAAACATAAACAATATAAATAATTTATTATGCATATTTTTGTTATATAATTTGCTTTTAGAGTTAAGGTTTAGATTAAATGAAATTTTTAGTTTTTTTATTTAAAGAAAGCAAATTAAAAACCATTCTTTTTTTGCTTTTTAGTATTTTTACGAGTATATTAGGTGTATTGACTTTAGTTTTTATCAATGAATTTTTATTAAAAGCTAATCTTGAAAACTCAAATATTATCGTGTATTTTGTGCTTTTGTTGCTTGTATTTTTTGCGAGTTCTTCTTTTGTAGAAATTGCTTTAAGCTCGTTTGGACAAAGTTTTATTTTTAAAATGCAAAGAAGGGTTGTAAAGCAAATTTTAGATACAAGTGTTTTGAGTATTTTAAATACTACTAGAGCAAAGATTTTGGCTTCTTTAAATAATGATGTGCGTAGTATTTCTTTTGGACTTTTAAGACTTCCTGAATTCATACAATCAAGTGTTTTGATTATTTGTGTAAGTGCTTATATAGCTTATCTTTCTTTAGAAATTTTCTTTTTGTGTTTTGTGTGGATAGTGTGTGTTTTTTTGGTGGATAATTTTTTGATGAGCAAGGTGTATTTTTATTTTAAAAATGCTAGGGAAAATGATGATGCTTTGCAAAAAAACTATCAAAATATTTTACAAGGGCATAAAGAATTAACCTTAAATCCTTTAAGGGCAAAGTATTATTATGAAAACGAGTTTGAAAAAAATGCTCTAAAAAAGAAAAAAAGCTCCACTATAGGAAATATTTTACATATCTTATCTAATAATTGGAGCAATAGCGCCATGCTAGCTTTAGTAGGAGTGGAGTTTTATATAGCTTTAAGCTATGAACTTGCTAGTTTGCAAAGTGCTACTACTATTGCTTTAAGTGTGCTTTTTTTAAGATCGCCACTTGGAGCTATGATAGGAAGTTTTCCTACGCTTATGATGGCAAAAATCGCTTTAGATAAAATTTCAAATTTAAATTTAGAAAATTATTCTCATGAGTTTAAAATTAGTCAAAATAAAAAAACTTGGCAAAAACTTTGTTTTAAAGATGTATCTTTTTCTTATAATGAAAATTTTGCACTAAAACCTGTAAATTTTGAGCTTAAAAAGCGCGAATGCGTATTTTTAATAGGGAAAAATGGTAGTGGTAAATCTACTTTTTCTATGATTTTAGCAGGACTTTTTATAGACTTTAAAGGGGATATTTTTTTAGATGATGAAAAAATAACTTCAGAAAATATTTATGAATATAGAAGTTTAATTAGTGCGATTTTTAGTGATTTTCATTTATTTGAGCATGTTTTAGAAGATGAGAAATTTAGCAAAGAGGACTTGGCATATTGGCTTGAAATTTTAGAACTAAATGAAAAAGTAGAGCTTGTGGAAAATACTTTTAGCACTATAAAGCTCTCGGCTGGACAAAAAAAGCGCCTTGCTATGCTTAATGCTTTACTTGAAAAAAGAGATATTTTAATATTAGATGAGTGGGCAGCTGATCAAGATCCTATGTTTAGAAAGTTTTTTTACACTAAGCTTTTGCCACTTTTAAAGCAAAAAGGCATTACAATATTTGCTATAACACATGATGAAGTATATTTTGACATGGCTGATAGAATTTTACTCGCACAAAATGGTCAAATTTGTGAATTAAAAGGCGATATTAAAGAACTAGCAAAAAATGCAGTAGAAAAATTTTAAAGGATAAAAATGAAAAAATTATTTATTTTATGTTTATTTTTAGGAGTAAGTTTGATGGCAAAATCTTTTGAGCTTGTAAAAGAGCCTGTTCTAACTTCGCAAATGGTTGAAGGGATTTTGGATCTTGCAAAGAAAGAAGCAAGAAAAAATGGCTTTCATGTAAGTATTACCATAGTAGATAAATCTGGTCAAATTTTAGCAGTTTTAAGAGATGATAAAGCAGGTGTGCATACGATTAATGCTAGTTATAAAAAAGCCTACACAGCCACTTCGCAAAAAAGAGAAACAGCAGTTATTTTTAAAGGTGTAAAAGAGGGTAAAATACCTGAAGATATTCGTTATTTAGATGATAAGTTTTCTATTATGCCTGGTGGGGTACCGATTTTTATAGATGGAGTTGTTGTTGGTGGTATAGGTGTGGGTGGAGCACACTTAGATGAGGATGTAAAAATAGCAAAAGCGGGGATAGCGTTTTTAAAATAGGCTTTGAAAAATCAAAGCCTATTGTCACTTAGCTTTTGCATAAATTTCTTTTTCAATGTTTATGTAAAATTGTGCGATAGCTTTGTAAGCTTCTTCCCAAGCTTTTAGTGTAGTTTCATCTGCATTTAACACTACTTTAATAGCCTTTAAAAGACAAGCACCTACTATAGGGTAATGCTCCTCTTTGACATTTAATTTTGTATGAGTGATAGCTACTTTATCAACAAAGCTTCTCATATTTTCTAAATTTTCTACATTTTTTGCTGCCATTAAAATAGCCATTGCTAAAGCTTTTGGTTGCTCGCCTGAAGCTTGTTTTTCCATATTAAACATAGGTTTTACTTCAGGATATTCTTCAAACATGATTTTATAAAATTCTTTTGTCAAAACTTCACCATTTTTTTGTAAAATTGGTACACAATCTTTGATGATTTGAATTTGCTCTTGTGTCATTTTATCTCCTTTGTATATTGTATTTTTGATGATTATATAAAAATAAGAGAAAAAATATCTTGATTTATGTTAATTTTGTATTATTTTATTTTAAATTGATTATGTATATCAATTTAAGTAAATATAAAGTGAATTATTAATATAATAATCCTTATCAATTTCAAAATTTAAAATTAAGGAAATTTATAAAATGAAAGCAAAAGTAGTTTTACTATCTTTACTAGCTGCTATGAGCTTAAGTGCTCAAGAGCTTACGATTTATTCTCATCGTCATTATGATTCTGATAAAGGAATTTTCAAATTATTTCAAGAAAAAACAGGTATTAGTGTAAATGTGGTGCAAGCTAAGGCTAATGAGCTTGCTAAAAGATTAGAAGTTGAAGGTAAAAATTCAAAAGCAGATTTATTTATGACTGCTGATGCGGGAAATTTAGAACAAGTTCGCACAAATAATCTTTTTGTTTCAGTTAGCTCGCCTGAGCTAGAAAAACTTTCTCCAAAAGAGCTAAGAGGCAAAAATAACGAATGGTATGCTTTTACAACAAGAGCAAGAATCATCATCGCTTCTAAAGATAGAATTAAAGATGGAGAGATTAAAACTTATGAAGATTTAACTGATCCTAAATTTAAAGGTAAGGTTTTAGTAAGAAGTTCAAATAATGTTTATAATATTTCTTTGTTAAGTGCTATGATAGATACTTTGGGCAAAGAAAAAGCAAAAGAATGGGCACAAGGCATAGCAAATAATCTTGCACGCACTCCAAAAGGTGGGGATCGTGATCAAATTCGTGCAATCTATGCAAAAGAAGGCGATGTGGCTATATCAAATAGTTATTATCTAGGACATTTAGCAAATTCAAAAAATCCTAAAGATGTTGAAGCTGCAAATTCAGTAAAAGTGATTTTTCCAAACCAAGATGATAGAGGAACACATATCAATGTAAGTGGTATAGGTGTTTTAAAAACTTCTAAAAATAAAGAAGCTGCGGTTAAATTTATCGAGTTTATGCTTTCAAAAGAAGCACAAGAAATTTTAACAAACCAAAACTATGAGTATCCAGTAAATAAAGAAGTAAAACCTGCTAAAATTTTACAATCTTGGGGCGAGTTTAAAGTAGAAAAGCCAAATTTCGAAGCTTATTGGGGTAATGCTAAAGAAGCTTTAATGATTTTTGATGAAGTTCAATGGAAATAATTTTAAGGAAAAATAAAATTTGAAATTTTTAAGTTTAAGGTGGTCTTTTGCCACCTTTTTTTTCTGTAGTTTAATCATACTGCCTATACTTGCTATTATCTTACACCTTCCTTTTATAGATATTAATACCTTAAAACATTTGAGTAGAAATGTCTTACCAAGGTATATTTTTGGTAGTGCTTTTATATTGTTTGGGACTTTAGTGTTGTGTTTGATTATAGGATTAATTAGTGCTTATTTGATAGCTTTTTATAAATTTTTTGGCTCGAAATTTTTTGAATGGTTTTTGATTTTACCTTTGGCTATACCTTCTTATGTAATGGGTTTTGTTTGGATTGATTTGTTTGAATTTCAAGGCTTAATTCCCACGCTTTTAGGTGTTGATAAGCGTATAGATATCATGAATGCATATGGCGTGATTGTGATTTTATCTTTTGCTCTTTATCCTTATGTGTATTTTTTTGCTAAAAATACCTTTGCTTATGGACTTGGAAATATCATTTTAAGTGCCAAAACACTTAAGGCTTCTAATTTAAAAACATTTTTTAAAGTGATTTTACCATTTTGTCGTGTGGGTATAGTGGGTGCTTTGCTGTTGGTGGCTATGGAGGTTTTGAGTGATTATGGTTTGGTGGCGTATTTTGGCGTAGATACTTTTAGTGCAGGAATTTTTAGAACATGGGGAAGTGGTGGCGATGAAGTCAGTGCTGTGGCTTTAAGCGTGGCTTTACTTGTGTTTATCGCATTTTTAATGCTTTTAGAAAAAATTCAAAGAGGTAAAAAAGGCTTTAATCAAAATGTGTTTTTACCTACTCCAAAAGATGAGTTAAAAGGCTTAAAGGCATTTTTAGCCTTTTTATGGTGCTTTTTAGTGGCATTTTTAGCCTTTGTCGTGCCTATTATGTGGCTTGTTTATTGGGTTGGGTTTGATTTTATGCAAAATTTAAGCAATGTCTTAACACCTGCATTTTATAGTCTTAGTGTGGCTTTGGTGAGTTCTTTTGCTATTGTGGGAGTGGCATTTTATTTATGTTTTGTGGTGCGTTTAAATGATACAAAAGCTTCTAAAATCATCCTTTGGCTTACGACTTTGGGGTATTCTTTACCTGGAGCTGTGGTAGCTGTGGGAATTTTAGTGATTTTGGGTGTGTTAAATTATATTTTTGATCTTTTATCTTTTGAGTATGCCATAGGTGGTGGATTTTTAGTGCTATTTTTTGGATACTTTGTGAGATTTTTAGCTTCTGGAATTTTTGCAACCCAATCAGGCTATGAGAGAATTTCTAAAAATATAGACTATGCAAATTTAACCTTAAAATCAAAACCACTTAAAATTTTCACTCAAATTCATTTTCCTTTGATGAAGCATTATTTAGCTTTGGCTGTGGTGATTATTTGTGTGGATATTTTAAAAGAATTACCTATTTCAACTATACTTTCACCTTCAGGTTTTCAAACGCTTTCATCGCTTGTATTTGCTTATAGTGAAAATGAGTTAATTTATAATGTTTCTTTGCCATCTTTGATTATAGTGTTATTTGGGATTATCCCTACATTTTTAATGCATTATTTGCAAAATAAAAACAACCAAAAAGGACAATAATGGAAATCTTAAAAATTGACAATCTTTACAAATCTTTTGGAAAAACAGAAGTTTTAAAAGGAATTTCTTTGAGCTTAAAAGAAGGCGAGATTGTCAGTATTTTGGGAGAAAGTGGCTGTGGTAAGAGTTCTTTGCTTGGTTGTATAGCGGGTTTTTTTGAAATCAATGATGGTAGTATTTATATAGGGGATAAACTAGTTGCTTCTAAGAGTATGTATTTAGCCCCACAAGAGCGTGATGTGGGGGTTTTGTTTCAAGATTATGCTTTGTTTCCGCACTTAAATGTAGAAGAAAATATATGCTTTGGTATAAGCTCTTTAGGTAAAAACGAGCAAAAACAAAGGCTTGATGAGGTTTTGGAAATTTTAAATTTAAATACACTTTTAAAACGTTATCCAAATGAGCTAAGCGGTGGGCAAGCTCAAAGAGTAGCATTAGCAAGAACCATAGTTGCAAGACCAAAAATCATACTTTTTGATGAACCTTTTTCAAATTTAAATCACACTTTAAGTGTTAAAATGCGCAAAGAAATCAAAAATATTTTAAAAGAGCATAAGCTTAGTGCTATTTTTGTTACGCATGATAAAGACGATGCTTTTTATTTATCAGACAATATCGCTTTGATTAAGGATGGGAAAATTTTAGACTATGGAAGTGCTAAAGAGCTTTTTTGTAAGCCTAAAAATATAGATAGTGCTTGTTTTTTGGGTGAAGCATTTTTTATAGATCCAAATACAATTTTAGATGAGAATTTTAAAGCATATTTACAAAGTAAAAATGGCATTTTACGCCCTAATGATATACAAATTTCAACTTCACAAACTCCTTTAAAGGCTAGCGTTTTAGAATGTGTGTTTTATGGGGATTTTTATGAGCTAGGCGTGAGTTTGGAAGGACATATTTTTAGTATTTATCATCATAAAGAGCTTAGTAAAAATGATGAGGTTTATCTTAAGTTAAGTGATATAGAAAGCTTTTAATTACTCTAATTCATTTTCAAATATATCTAAAATTTGCTAAAGATTATAAAATAAAGTAAAATCACAGCAAAAAAAGGAAATAAATGATTAGTGTAGAATTGATAGAGCATATTTTTAAAGCTGCTTCTATATCAAGGTGGAATGATTATCCTAGAATGACAAATTTAGTTGAGCTTGATAAACAAGCACATAAATTTATCATTGCTTATTTCATTGCTAAAATGGAAAAAGATGTCAATATGCGTTTTATCATAGAAGCAGGAATTTTTGAGTTTTTAAGTAGGGTGGTAGTGACTGATATACGCCCTGATGTGTATCATGAGATAACGCGTGCAAAAAATGAGCAAGTAAGTGCTTGGGTGTTAAGTAAAATCGCACCAATGATTCAAGATATAGAAAATGGTGAGTTTTTAAAACGCTATGAGCTTTTTTTGCAAGGTAAAGATTATGTGAAAGAAAGGCTTGTTTTAAAAGCTGCTTCGTATTTTGCGACAAGGTGGGAGTTTAATATAGTTTATCAAACTAGTTCATTTTTAAGTGATATTGATGAGATTAAGGCTAAGGTTGAAGAAGAATTAGAAGATTATTATGAGTTAATTGGCGCAAGAAAAATAGCCCTTAATCGAAAAATTTCTAAAATAATCGATCTAAGCGGACGCTTGCGTTTTCAAAAAAGATGGGCACAAACTCCAAGGATTCCAGAAACTGCGGTTTTAGGACATATGCTTGTGGTAGCTATTTTGTCTTATTTTTATTCTTTAGAAGTAAAAGCATGCGATGGTAGGATAGAAAGCAATTTTTATTGTGCTTTGTTTCATGATTTACCCGAAAGTTTAACTAGAGATATCATCTCTCCGGTAAAATATGGCATAGATGGTTTAAATGAAATCATCAATGAGTATGAAATGAAACTTATTAATGAGAAAATTTTACCTTTTATACCACTATCTTTTAGAGAAGAATTTAGTTATATACTTGGTATTAGAGAAGGACAAAATGAAGAAAGTGCCTTTGTAAAAAATGAATTTGAAAATCGTATTTTTAATAACAAGCCAAGTGTTTATAGCGGTAGTTTGGATGCGGTTAATGAGGATCGTTTTAAGGCTATTGATGGAAAGGCTTTGAAGTATTGTGATAAGCTAGCAGCTTTTATAGAAGCGGCTTTATCGATTAGCTATGGAGTAAAGTCTAAAGAGCTTGAAAGCGGTTTTGTGGGAATGTATGAGTATTTTAAAACAAATCCGACTATTAATGGGGTAAATTTCTTTAGAATTTGTGAGGATATTAAAGGGTATTTTAAACTTTAAAACCCTCCCCCAGATGACTGCGGCACACACTAAGTCTAAGTGCTCTGCTGTGTTCCCACCCTGAAGCGGTGCTTAAAAATAGCATTGCACAGGTCTAAGAGAAGGCAGTTGAAATAATATCTTAAAATATCTTAAAAAACATTGAGGTGAAGTATGTTGAGTATATTTGCAAATTTTTTATCTAAATTTAGAGAATTTTTTGTTCCTAGTCATCTGTCTTTAGAATTTAGAGCAAAATCTTTTGCGGCTATTATTGTGGCAAATAAAAATATAAAAGCAGAAATTTGGCAAGTTTTAGCTGATATTGCTAGTGAAATTTATCCAAAAGATAAAAGCAGGCAAGCAATTTTGGTGCAAACTTCTAAAGAATATGTAGATAGAGTTTTAAAAAATGAGCTTAGTTTGGATACTTTACTTAAAAATATTGCTTTGCTTTTGAAAAAAAATCCAAGATATATACAAAAGATAAAATTTGATAAACTTGAGCGTTTAATAGATAAAAATGAAGAAGAATCTTTGGTTCAGCTTAGGGTGTATGAATTTTTTGAGCAAGAGGTAAAATATATCTTAGAGCAAAAAAATATAAATAAAACATGAAAAGCTAAAATTAGCGTTTCATGTTGATTGCTTTTTGTATCATTTGATCGGCTGTTGTGATACTTTTACTACTTGAATCATAAGCTTTTTGTAGAGTAATTAAGTTAGTAAAAGCTACCGATAAATCTACATTAGATTGCTCTAAATAAGAACCTTTAAAAGTTGCTGTGCTGAAATTTCCATTAGCATCAAGTAAAAAAGTTGGATTGCCGCTATTTCCTGTTTGCCCATAAAGATTTTCCCCTAGCTTTTCCAAGCCTTGTTCGTTTGTAAAATTAAACAAAGCAAGTTTTGCCATAGCTATTTGATCTCCATTGGTAAAAGTGGCGATGATAGTACCATCTGTGTTAATAGAATAATTATTTAAAAACCCCTCGCCCTTACCATCTGTTTGTGTATGCACTGAAGGTTGTTTGTTTTGTAAAGCATGAAGCCCATCATAGCCTGAATTTGGTATATTTGGATCATAATAAGAACCAAGATTTATATTAACCCTTGTGCCATTATTATCTACCGAATTTAAGGTGTTAGATACTAAAGCTCCAGATTCGTTAAAAGTGATTAAACCTTCAGTTGTTCCACCTATTTTATTGCCATCATTATCATACACTTGTGCAACGGCTTTGTATTCTAAATCTGTACCATTTTGCGGTAAAACTCTATCTAATTTAACTTTTACCCAACTAATAGATCCATCAGGATTTATTAATTTTGCAGAAAGTTCTGTGCTATCAGCTACTTCTTTTTCAACGCTTAAGTGAGATGATTCTAATTTGGCTGTTTCTAAATCGACTTTATCTAGTTTTTGATTGTCGATACTAAAAGCTAAATTTTCATCTAAAGTAGCTTGTAATGTTTGACTAGCACCCTTTTCATCAGTGATTTTAAAATATATAGTATCGCCAGGTTTTATACCATAAATTTGTTCATCTTTTACACTACCTGAAATTTTTACACTACCATCTTCATTTTTACTAAATTCAAATTTAGAAGCATCTACATCTACATTTACTGCTTCTGTTTTGGTGCTTGTGTCTAAATTTCCACTCCAAGTTATATTTTGCGTTGGTTGAGGTGGTAAGTAAAGATTTTTAGGTACAGAAATAGGTCCTTGAGTATTAACTCCGCCCATTTGTAAATTCTGTCCAGGTGTTCCACTCCAAGCTGTAGTGACTTTTTGTCCCATAATCTGACCAAACATATTAGAAACTCTATCGCTTAGTTGAATTTCTTGTAATGATGGATTCATAGTTCCAAGTACATAATTTCCATTTGAATCTACTAAAAATCCATTTGCATCAGGTTTAAAAGCACCATTTCTAGTATAATAAACCCCATTGGCATTACTTACACCAAAAAAGCCTTTTCCAGCAATTGCTACATCAAATTCATTATCAGTAGAAACTAACGGACCTTGTTCAAAAATATCATTAGTAGCTCCTGCTACACTACCATAACCAGTTTGACCTTTGTTATATGATTGTGTTGTTATGGTGCTATAAAATACATCTTTAAATGCCACATCAGAGTATTTAAAACCGACTGTATTGACATTGCTTATATTATGAGCGGTATTGTCTATACCATAACTTTGGGATTTTACTCCATTTACTCCATTGTAAAATGCTGTAAACATGATTTTATCCTGTAATCTCTTTAATATCTTCCCATTTAACCCAGCTACCGCCCATACCAACTAGAGCTTCACCTTCTTCAAATTTAACTCCAGTGATAGGATAAGCACCATAAGTTGAATTAACGGTTGTGCCATCTTCACCTATATAGCTTGCTCTTACATAGTATTTTCCAGATGGTACAGGACTTCCACTATCATCTGTTCTATCCCAAACGATTTGTTTCATACCAGCACTCATATCTTTAACACTCATTGTTCTTACAGGATCTCCTGCTTCATTATAAATAGTAAATGTTACAGGTGTGCTGTCTGATTTATAAGCTGAATCAATCTTTGCTGTTTTGATATCAACACTTGGGGTATGTCCTACTATTTTAAATGTTTGATCTTCTCCAACTACTGCTTGAACAGTTTCTTCTTGACCTTTGTCATCTTTTAATTTTATATGTATAGTTTCTCCAGGTTCAGCTATTTCTTTATCAACTTTACCTGTTATATCTAGTTTATCTTCGCCATTTTTCTTAAGTTCAAAACCTTCAATATCAATATCAGTCTTTTTACCTTTTTGTGGTTCTTGTGGTAAATACATATTAATTTGAAATTGTATATCATCATCTGCCACTACAAGGTAATTATCTTTAACTGTTGCAAGCTTTCCAACTGCAGCTAGTGCGCTCATACCTGTGCTTGCTGCAATAGAATTTTGTAGTTTTGTCATCGCAGTTACAAGTTGAGTCATGGTTTTATTAGTATTATCTTGCATTTCAAGTGCTGAAAGTTGTGCTGTTTGGGTAAGCATTTTTTCAGTATCCATAGGATCTGTTGGATCTTGATGTTGGAGTTCTATTAAAAGAAGCTTTAAAAACGCATCCTTGTCAAGTTCTGCCCCAGGGTTGTAAATCAACCCGCTATCACCTTCACCGGCTCTAGTGCTTCCTTTAGCATTTGGCATATCTTTAGTATTAAGCGTTGCTAAAGGACCTTGAAGGGTTTGTGTGTTTATATTTGACATAAAAATCCTTTTTTATATATTTTTAAAGCTCAAAGCAAAAAATATTCCATTTAAAAATATTTTGCTAAAACCATTTCTAAGCTCGGTTTTTCTTGAATTTCTTTTTCAAAATTCACCTTATCTTCTTTACTATTGTTGTTTTTTTGTCTTTGCGGATTGCTTTGTTCTTTTCTTTCTTGATTACTAAAATTCATTTCTAAATTTGTAAATCCCATATTTACAAGAGCATTTTTAAATTCAGCTTGATGTTGTATAAAAAGATTTAGGGTATTTTGATTAGAGTTAAAGCTAATATTTAAATTTGAACCCCTTTGGACTAAAGTTACTTCTACTTCTCCAAGATTATGTGGATTAAGAGTTATACTAAAGCGAGTTATAGGTGCTTTGTAGCTTTCTAGTTTTTCTTTAAATTCTTGGGCAAAATCATTAAAAGTTTCTTTCATAGGAATATTTTGATTTTTTATAAAATTATTAGAAACCCTATTCATTTCCCTTACATAAGAATTTAAATTTTCTTCACTATGATCATTTTCATCTTTTGAAAACTCTTTTGTGTGTTTAAAAATATCACTAAAATTATCTATATTTTGATTATTTTTATCTATTTTTAAATGTTTATCTTGAGGGGCTAATAGATTTTCTAAGTTAATTTTTAAATCTTGATTTTGATTTTGTATATTTTGAGTATTTTTTATATTTGTTAATTCAGTTTTTAAATCTTTTGAATTTTCTAAAACAGAACTTATTTTTTTACTAAAGCTATCTTCGCTAGTAGTTAGTTTTTCATTCTTTAATATTTCTTTAAAATCTAGCTTTTCTTTTTCTTTAATATCTTTTTTTAGGTTTGTGTTTTGAGTAAGATTAATTAACTCAATATCACTTAGTTTTTCATTGAATTTTGTTGTTGTATTTTGGATATTTTTTGCGTTTTTTATTTCTTTTTCATCTTGAATTTGAATTTTTTCTACTAATTTTTCTTTAAAATCTATGTTTTGAATGTTTTCTTTTGCTTGCGTTTTTATATCTTTTTTTGGAAGTTCTATATTTTTTAAAGCAGAAGAAAGCAAAGACACACCTTCATTTTCTTTGCTTTTTATATTTTTGCTTGTATTTGGTTCTTCTTTTAAAAGCTTGGTAATTTTTTGATTGATTAAATCTTGAAAAACATTAGTATTATTATTTTGTTTTGGTATTTCAAAAAAACCTTTTTTATCAAGATTTGGAAAGGCTTCTTTTAAATCTTTAATTTGTTCAAATTTTATATTTTTGATGTTTAATCCAAGCTCTTTTGCCACATTAAAAAGCTCATTAATATTTTTTATATTTTTTAGCTTGTGTAGATTTTTTTCAAGAGCTAAAATAGCAGTATTATCCTGGACAAGTTTGTTTAGTTTTATATCCTTGCTATCGCTTTGTAAAACCTCCAATAAAGAAAGAATTTGCATAAAATTTGCACCCTCAAAAAGCTTCAAAGCATCTTTTTCATCCAGCGGTATTTTATCTTTGACATCATCTTTTAAAATTTTATCATTAACTTTATCATCTTTTTGTGGAGTCTTGAAATCTTTTGGTAAACTTCCATCTTTTTCATTTATTGCTTGCAATAAGGAATTTAAAAATTCCTCGCCATCACTTTGTGAGCTAGCGTTTTCTTTACTTGGGTTTTCATTTTGTGGAGTGATGCTTAGTAAGTTTAAAGCATCACTAGCTTGGATATTAGACATTAATTAACCTACTAAAAAATTATTTTTTGCTAAATTTGGAAATAAATTTTGTAATTGTGCTGCACAATCAAGTTTTAAATTTTCATGAGTAAGATTAAAATTTTTAAATATTACTAATAATTCTTCTATGTTTTTAGCATTTAAAACCGCATTTTCATTTTGAGCATCATCTAAAATTTCACTTACTTTACTTGAAAGTTTTGCATAATTTAATTCTTTTTCTTCGTTTGAATTTATAACTTCTAAATAATTTAAAAGTTCCATAAAATGCTTACTATTTAAAACTGAAGTTCCTTGTTTTTCTAAGTTAGTGTTAAAGATTTGAGTATTTAGGTTTGACATATTTTTCTCCTTAAAAATAATTCTTACTCAAGACAAAAGCAACAAGTGTTCCAATTTTTAAATCTTAATTTTTAAGCATTTTTTTTATATAATATTAGATTTTAAATTTAAGACTTTGGAGAAAAACTTGGATAATATTAGAAATATAGCTGTTATAGCTCATGTCGATCATGGTAAAACAACAATGGTAGATGAGCTTTTAAAACAATCAGGAACTTTTAATGAGCGTGAACAAATAGCAGAGCGTGTAATGGATAGTAATGATATAGAAAAAGAAAGAGGTATTACTATACTTTCTAAAAATACCGCTATTAATTATAAAGGCACAAAAATAAATATCATAGACACTCCAGGCCATGCTGATTTTGGTGGTGAAGTTGAGCGTGTGTTAAAAATGGTTGATGGGGTTTTACTTTTAGTTGATGCACAAGAAGGGGTTATGCCTCAAACTAAATTTGTGGTAAAAAAGGCTTTATCTTTAGGGCTTAAACCTATTGTTGTTATTAATAAAATCGACAAGCCAGCTGCTGATCCTGAAAGAGTAATCAATGAAATTTTTGATCTTTTTGTGGCTTTAGAGGCAAATGATGAACAACTTGATTTTGCAGTGGTTTATGCAGCTGCTAAAAATGGTTATGCAAAACTTGCACTTGAAGATGAAAGCACTAACATGGAACCATTGTTTAAGACTATACTTGAGCGTGTGCCTGCTCCAAGTGGTAGTGATGAAAATCCTTTACAGCTTCAAGTTTTTACTCTAGGTTATGATAATTTCGTTGGTAAGATAGGGATTGCAAGAATTTTTAATGGTAAAGTAAAGAAAAATCAAAATGTTATGCTTGCTAAAGCAGATGGCTCTAAAATCAATGGAAGAATTTCAAAGCTTATCGGTTTTATGGGTCTAGAAAAAATGGACATTGAAGAAGCAGGGACAGGCGATATTGTAGCGATTGCAGGTTTTGAAGCTTTAGATGTAGGAGATAGCGTGGTAGATCCAAACAACCCTATGCCACTTGATCCTTTACATATAGAAGAGCCAACTTTAAGTATAGTATTTTCAGTAAACGATGGTCCTTTAGCGGGTACTGAAGGTAAACATGTAACTTCAAATAAAATCGCAGAACGCTTAGAAGCTGAAATGAAAACTAATATTGCCATGAAATATGAAAGCACAGGCGAGGGTAAATTTAAAGTAAGTGGAAGAGGTGAACTTCAAATAACTATTTTAGCCGAAAATATGCGTAGAGAAGGTTTTGAGTTTTGTATGGGTAGACCTGAAGTTATCGTTAAGGTAGAAGATGGTGTTAAAACAGAGCCGTTTGAGCATTTAGTGATTGATGTGCCTGATGATTTTACCGGAGTGGTGATTGAAAAACTAGGTAAAAGAAAAGCTGAAATGAAAACTATGACACCAACTGGAGATGGTCAAACAAGACTTGAGTTTGAAATTCCTGCGCGTGGGCTTATAGGATTTAGATCACAATTTTTAACAGATACTAAAGGCGAGGGTGTTATGAACCATAGCTTTTTAGAGTTTCGTCCATTTAGTGGAGCAGTTGAAAAAAGAAATAATGGCGCGTTAATTTCTATGGAAAATGGTGTTGCACTAGGATATTCTTTATTTAACTTACAAGATAGAGGGGTATTATTCATTGATCCTCAAACAAAAGTATATACAGGCATGATTATAGGTGAGCATTCACGCCCAAATGATTTAGATGTTAATCCTATTAAAGGTAAAAATTTAACTAATGTTAGAGCAAGTGGTAGTGATGATGCGATTAAGCTTGTACCACCTAGAAAATTAAGCCTTGAAAGAGCATTAGAGTGGATAGAAGAAGATGAACTTGTAGAGGTTACTCCACAAAATATTAGAGTTAGAAAAAGATATCTTGATCCTACTCAAAGAAAAAGAATGGAAAAGGCTAAGTCTTAATGGATTTTGAAGCCATAAGACAAGCTTTAAATAAAAGACTCAAAGCTTTACAAATTTTAGCATTTGCTGAAGCTTTGGTTATATTTTTTCTTGCTTTTCAATTTAGCAAGGATGTGATTATAGCTTTGTTTTTTGCTGTTTTAGCAGGAGTTTTGTTTTTTAGAATTTTAGGAAGAAAGCTTATGTGGGGACGCAATGAGCTTGTATTTAAAATGTGTGAAGAATTTTTAAAGCAAAACAATGCTAAATTTGACAAACAAGGCTTTGATCAAAAAGATTTTGAAAAAATTACTTTTGATTTTTCTTTAAAAACTTATCATTCTCAAAATTCTTTTATTTTTGATGATTTTATTCTTTATGATGTGAAATTTAAAGATGAATTTGGGAATTTCTTTTGTGGAATTTTGCTTTATAGTAAGAAATTAAAAGAAGATATTAGCTCAAGTGAAAGTATTTTTGAAAAAGTAAAGGATAAAGAATTTTCTACACAAAGAGTTTTGAAAAAAGATGATTATTTGCTCATAGCTAGTTTGAAAAATCCTTTTTTTGCTGATTTAAAAATTTCAAGCGAGTTAAATTTTAAACTTTTTAGAGCTAATTTAGAAAAAATTCAAGCTTTTATACATGATTAAGTTTAGCTTACTTAATCATTTTGTTTTAAATTATTAATTTCTTGTATTTTTAAATTCTCATTTTTTCCCATTAAATTTTGTATGATTTGAATTTGCTCTTTAGAGGCATAGCTTATGTCTTTTAAAACTATCCAAGTGATTTTTTGATTACAAGGCTTGTTGAGTTTATTTTTAAAGATATAAAAAGATTGAAGATTATTTGGTAATAACTCATTAGCGCTTAAGCTTTGAACATAAAGCTTATCGCCTTCTTTTTTAGGAAAAGCACGGATGATTTTTTTAATAAAAGGATTTTCCGCACCTTCTTGTAAAAACAGCACAACCACTGCTATATCGCCTTTTTGACTTACATGGCTAAAATGAATTTCTAAAGGATAAGATTTTTTATCAATAGAAATCTTTGATGGGCTATGAAAGTGAAAATGCGATAAATTATAAGCTGTATTATCTAGCATGATATGGCTTCCATTGCTTGCAAAATACATTTTTATGGTATAACCATCATTTATTAAACCAAAAGAATCATTTGAGTAGTTAAATTCTAAAGAATGATTTTTGTTTGTGGCCTTTTTACTATTTATATTGATAAAATCTTGATTTAAACCACTTTCACAGTAAATCCAGTTTTTATCTAAATTTTTCCATTTGTCTTTGTCTATGAAATTTCCATGTGAGGCATTTTGAGGCATTTGCTCATAGGCAAAAAGCATGCTAGTAGTAAATAAGCCAAAAAGTATTTTTTTAAAACTCATAATATTCCTTTTTTAATATAATTATAAAAAAATAAATCCTACAAGAAGCTTATATTTAAAAATAATTATATTAAAATTAAATATTTTAAAGAAATTATAGACAATATTAAGGATAAATTGATCGATATATGGGAGGATAGTGTGAAACATTCCCATGATTTTTTATCTGATTTTGATAGAGAAAAGATTAAAAATGATCTTTTAAATTCTCAAGTATTCTTTAGTTTAAATTATTTGATTTGTTATAATAAAGACAAAATGATTGGATTTTTAGCATTTGTGGATGATAAAATTGAAATGTTGTTTTTAAGTTCAAAATATTTTAACAAAGGTATAGACACTACTTTAATATCTAAAGTCATAAATGATTATCATTTGAAATATGTTGAAGTAAATAAAGATAATTATAAGGCATATAAATTTTATCAGAAAAATGGTTTTTTACAAGAGAGTGAATATAAAGATGAATATGGTTTTATTATTTTAAAAATGAAATTTTAACTATTCTTTGCCATCTTTGATAGGTACAAAAAGGCATTCATCTAAAACTTCTTTGCTAATCTCGCCATCTTTTTTGGTAAATTTAGTGATAAATTGTTGATTTCCTATGAGTAAAGGAGCTACTAAAATTCCATTGTTTTCAAGTTGATCAAATAATACATTTGGAATGTGTTCTATATAAGCTGAGAGTAAAATTCTATCATAAGGTGCATAATTTTTCCAGCCATTTTGCCCATCATCAAATTTTACATGAATATTAGCATAGTTTAGTTTTTTAAATTTTTCTATAGCACTAATTGCAAGTTTTTCGATGCGTTCTATGGTAAAAACTCTTCTAATAAGCTTACTTAAAATCGCAGCTTGATACCCGCTACCACAACCTATTTCTAAAACACTATCAGCTTCTTTAAAATCAAGCGCCATAGTCATTTTGGCCACAGTTAAAGGTGAGCTTATCCATTGATTACCCATTAAAGGAAGTGCATCAAGTCTATAAGCATGCATTTTTAAAGGTGAAAAAATTTCTCTTGGAGTAGAACAAAAAGCTTCAAATAATTCTTCATTAATGAAAGTGTTTTTGCGAATTTCTTCTGCCATAGTTTGACATTGTTTTTGTTCAAATATATGAATCAATAAGCACTCCTTGATAAAAAGTGTTATTTTATCTTAAATTTTATTTATCTAGCTTTAAAATCCTTAAGGCGTAAAAACGCCTTAAGATTAATCAAGTGTATAAAGGATATTTGATCCATCTTGATAAGATAAGATGTGCATTTTACCATCTTTGAAGAATAAGCTTCTTGCGTTAGTTATATTTTCTGGATACGAAATAGTTTTTACAACTTCTTCTTTGTCTAGATCAATTACAGCAATAACATTATGCTTTTTACTTAATGCATAAATTTTACCATTTTTAAAAGCCATTGAAGTTATATAAAGATCGCCCAAAGTTTTTCCTTCTTTTAACTCAGCTTTAGGAGTAAATTCAGCTGAAAGAACTCTATCTGCTAAAGAAATTTTAGAAATTACAAAAGTTTTAGCATCCTTATTGTTTGGAACAGTAGCAAGATACATGTATTTTCCATCAGTAGTTGTGCTTAAAACATGATGGAATTTAGCTCTAACTGTGTCAATTCTACCACGACCAAGGTTTTCACCTTGTCCCTCAAAATTATTTGCCCCTCTAATAAAATCAGCATATTGTAAAGCTTCATCTGCATTAGGATTTTGAGCAAATCTTAAGAAAGATTTATTAGAACCCATTAAGATGTATTTGTTATCTAAATAAGGGATAATTCCTACGATAGGGTTGATTGTAGCTGAAAAATATGGATCTAATAGAAAATCTGTTTTAGTGCTAAAATTATCATCTAGGAAAAATACTTCCCATTTTGAACTTGCGACATATTCTCCATTGATATAATCAAGTGTATTGATAGCTTTAGGAAAATCAATTTTTGTTTCATTTGCGATTTTTAGATTATCATCGATATTTGTAAATGGAGCATTACTGATATTATTATCAAATTCAATACCTAGTTTTTCATTAGCAGGAGCAAAAGCAAAATCAGGTTCTTTAACATCGCGTTTTCCTAAGAAAGAAATGCTTTTCCAACTTTTATTCCAGCCTGAATCATCCCAAATAATATATTTTGGATTTAAACTAAAACGAACTGGATCACCTTGTCCGCTATATGGGATAGGACCAGTGCTTACGAAAGCTTGGAAGACATTTGAAGCTACGATAAAAGCAACAATAACCATAGCAGCTAGGTTAAATTTAGTTAATTTTCTAAAACTAACTCCTTCCATTTCTTTTTCAAAGGAGCCAAATTTTGGAGCAAAAGCAAAAATTACACCAAGTAATAAAACTACAGCCCAAAATACTACTTCAGCCCAAAAATAAGTATGCAAACCAAAAATAGGCAAACCAAAACCTTGATCAAGATCACGATGTGCATGTCCGCTTATATGATTAAATGATTGCCATAAACCAAATGCAGTTGCAATTAAAAGAAAAGCTAAGAACTTACCTTTCATACCATAACGCACAATAAATAAAGCTGCAACACCAATGAAAATCATTGATTCTCTTTGGCCCCAACAAGAAGTACAAGGGCTATCACCTAGCATATAACCAAAAATCAAATTTGCAATTCCAACAGGCATTAAAATGATTAAAAAACCTGCCAAGCACATTAAAAAATAAAAAAATTTAGTTTTGTTAATATCACACATATTTGCCACCTTATAGATTCATTAGGCCTAAGATTGCGCCTGATTTGCGACCTAAATAGTCAAATACCATAATAGCCCATGAAATTACAAGTATAGAAAAAGCTAGTTTTTCTTTTTCAGGCTTAATTATCATGAGAACTATGGCAATAAAGACTAGCAAAAGTTCTAAAAACTCCATAATTACCCCTTTACTAATAAAATAAAATGGCGGATTTTACAATAATGAAATAAATAAAAATAAAATATTAAATAAAAAGAGAATTTTAGTTTAAAAAAATGTAAAATATGGGTAGTTTTGTGACTTAAAAGTCATCAAAACTCAAACTCCCTTTAGAATAGTTTGTAACCTTGCTTTCAAAGAAATTGCTTTTTTGATCATTAAATTTAGAAAAATCATCCACCCATTTAATAGGATGTTTTGCATTATAAATTTTATCAAGATTAATAGCTATTAGTCTTTGATCAACAAGATAGTGAATGTACTCTTCTATAATATCGTCTGTAAAACCCATGATTTGATTTTGAGTGATGTATTTACCCCATTTGATCTCAAGTTCACCTGCTTTTTTAAACATATCATAAATTTTGTTTATATTGATATCATTAAACAAATCAGGTCTTTCTTTACGCACAGAATTAATCATATTTTGAAATAATAATAAATGAGTAATTTCATCTCTTTGTATAAAGCGTATCATTTGTGCTGAACCTAGCATTTTTCCTGCACGCGCTAAAGCATAAATAGCAGTAAAACCACTATAAAAATACACTCCTTCTAGAATTTGATTTGCTACCATTGCAAGTAAAAGTTTATTATCATCTACTTCGCCAGCTAATTCTTCATAAATACTTGAAATGAAATCATTTTTTTCTCTTAAAGTCTCATCATGTTTTTCCATTTCATAAATTAAGTCTGTATTTTCACAGATTGCTTCAACCATCACTGCATAAGATTTTGAGTGATTTGCTTCTTCATAAGCTTGTCTTGCTAAAACCGCATTGATTTCAGGTGCTGTGATATAAGGGTTGATATTATCAGCAAGATTGTTTGTTTGAAAACTATCCATTGAGATAAGTTGAGACCAAACTAGATCATACATTCTTTTTTCTGCTACGGTTAGATTGCAACGATAATCTAGTGCATCTTTTGTTGTATCTACTTCTTTTGGAAACCAAGTATTTGCTTCCATTAAATCCCAAAGTTTTAAAGCCCATGTGTATTTTGCTTTAGTAAAATTTAAAATACCATGTGGGTTGCCGTTAAATACTTTTCTATCATTTAAAGTTTCATTTGATTTTGGATTATAAATTCTTTTTCTATTCATTTTTCCACCTTTGTTACAATAGCGCTTTGGCTTAAAATATCATGCAAGGCTAAGGTATCCTTTCTTAAAAAGCTTACCAAAAAGCCAATCAACAAGCCAAAGCTTATAATGAAAATTACATAGCGTAGGATTATTCTAAAAAAATTAAGTTTGTGTCCATTTTTAATATCAATCAAGTATAAATCATAAGCTTTAAGTCCAGGACTTTGAGCTTTTTTTACTAAAAATAATGCTTGTAAAAATCCAAAAAGCAATGGGCACAAAAAAATTATAAGTTGATTGCTTAAAAAAGCTTCTTTAGAGCCAAGAGTAAAATAAAACAAATACAAAATGGGCACATAAAGCAAAAATAGATCAATCAAAAAGGCTTTAAATCTTAAAAAGCGAGTGGCTATTTTTGCTTTAGTTTTCATTAGTTACCACGACTACCAGGTTTGATAGCTTTAGTGCCTTTTTCACAAAGTGGGCAAGTATTTGCATCATAAATATCAAATTCAAAATTTCCTAGTGCAAAAAGTGGTAAATTTTGTGGTAATTTTGCATTTTCTTTTCTTGGATTGTTTAAATTTTTTACAGCACAAAAACCACGATTTGCTAAAGCTGCAAAACCTACTACCTCTCCACCTAAATTCTCGATGATTTTTGCACTCTCAAGTGCTGAGCCACCTGTTGTAATAATATCTTCACAAACGATAAATTTTTCACCTTTTTTTACTTCAAAACCGCGTCTAAGACTCATCACTCCTTCTACGCGTTCAGTGAAAATAAAGCGTTTGTTGCAAGCTCTAGCAAGTTCATAACCTGCTAAAATTCCACCCAAGGCAGGCGAGCAAATACTATCAAATTCAATATTAAAACTGGCAATAACTTTCGCAAGCTCATCACAAAGCTCACCTGCTAGTTTTGGATTTTCTAAAACTTTAGCACTTTGAAGGTAAAACTCAGAGTGTTTCCCTGAGCTAAGTAAAAAATGTCCTTGTAGGTATGCTCCACAATCTTTATAAATTTGTTCTAAGTTCATTTTTAAACCTTTAAAAGTTCCGCTTCTTTGTTTTTAACTAACTCATCTACTTTTGCTGTATAATTATCGGTTTGTTTTTGTACTTCATCATAAGCTTTTTTAGCTTCATCTTCTGAGATTGCTTTATCTTTTTCTAGTTTTTTTACCGCATCATTTGCATCTTTTCTAATATTTCTAATAGCAACTTTAGCCTTTTCACCCATAGCTTTAGCATTTTTAGCATTTTCTTCTCTTTGTTCTCTTGTCATAGGAGGAAAAAATAATTTAACACTTTCGCCATCATTGTTCGGATTTACTCCAATGTTTGCCGCAGCTATGGCACTTTCTATGGCTTTTAGCATTGATTTTTCCCAAGGAGTAATGCTAATAGTTGAAGCATCAGTTGCTAAAACTGTTGCTACTTGATTTAATGGAGTTGCACTACCATAATAATCTACATGAATATGATCAAGTATATTTATATTTACTTTGCCAGTTCTTATGGTAGTAAAATCTTTTTTTAAGGCCTCTAAGCTTTTGTCTGATTGTTGTTTTTGCTTGGTATAAATTTCATTTAGCATGGTATTTCCTTTTTTTATTTGCTAGTATTACTTTCGCTAATTGGAGCACTTGGTGCAACTGGAATGCTAGTTGTGTTTGTTTCAGGTGCCTTTGGTAAAATTTGTTCTGCTTTTTCAGCAAGTGAGTTAGAATTAGCATTATTATACATATAACTTAGAGCAATTGTATTAGCGATAAGTAAAACACCCATCACAAAAGTAAATTTAGCTAAAAACCCTGCAGGACCCTTTGCTCCAAACAAGCTTTCATTACTTCCGCTATATGCTCCAAGTCCTATGCTTGAGCTTTTTTGTAATAAAACAGCAATACAAATAATTACAACAATTGCAAATTGCAAAATAATTAAAAGAGTAGTCATGAATTTTCCTTATTGAAAATAAAATGAGTATTTTAACTTAAAAAGTTTGATAAAAACTTGAAAGAGGTAAAGAAAATTTGCGAGAATTTTTCTCGCAAATTTTTATCTGCTATTAAAGCTTCTTAAAATATTAAGAAGAGAGATGAAAAGATTGATAAAATCAAGATAAAGTGCAACTGCACCTTCGATTGGTGTTTCATAATTTCCTCTAATGATGTTTTGAGTATCATAAAGAATGTAAAAAGAAAATAAAATTGCACCAATACCAGAAATTGCTAAGCTTAAAAGTGAACTTTGAAAAAAGATATTAATTAAAGAAGCTACTACGATAACAATTAAAGCTATAAAAAGCATTTTTCCCATCATAGTAAAATCTCTTTTTGTATTCATAGCAAAAACGCTTAAAGCACCAAAAGCCACTGTTGTTAAAGCAAAAGCTTGAGCGATAATGCTAGCTCCTGCAGGAAGTGCTAAAACAGAATATAAAAGTGGTGTTAAAGTAAGTCCTGAAACAAAAGTAAAGGCAAAAAGTAAAACTAAATTAAGCGGAGCTTCTCTTTTTTTCCATTGTAATGCAAATAACAAGCCAATTTCTACGATAAATAAAATCCAAAAAGTTGCTTGAGATTGTGCAAATAAATGTGCTAAGGCAAAAATTCCTATGTAAGCACCTGCTGTTGCAGCTAATAATGAAGCAGCAAAAAGCTGATAAGTTTGTTTTATAAAAATGCTCAAATCAC
Organism: Campylobacter sp. IFREMER_LSEM_CL1846; assembly: GCF_025772105.1. Classification (NCBI taxonomy): domain Bacteria; kingdom Pseudomonadati; phylum Campylobacterota; class Epsilonproteobacteria; order Campylobacterales; family Campylobacteraceae; genus Campylobacter; species Campylobacter sp. IFREMER_LSEM_CL1846. The sequence continues at coordinate 27,379 of NZ_JAKMRM010000010.1, forward strand.
TTCTAGCATAACCTTCAAATTCTTGAGTTTTAGAGTTAGAATAATCTCTATCATAAAGACTCATTAAAATCCTCCAATAATTTTTAAAAATTAAAATTTACAAAAAAAAGATAAATAAAAGATTAAAATTGTATAAAAATATAACAAAAAATAAATTTATAGATTTATTTTAAGTAAAAATAATTTAGTATAATGCTTTATTAAAATGCAAAAAAGGACTTTTTTTGAAAGACTTGATCGAGGGTGCTTTAAAATTTATGCAAGAAGATTTTAAAGAGCATGCAGAACTTTTTGAAAGTTTAAAAAATAAACAAAATCCCCACACACTTTTTATAGGATGTGCTGATTCAAGAGTTATACCAAATTTAATTACTAATACAGGTCCAGGAGAGCTTTTTGTTGTAAGAAATATAGGCAATATAGTTCCACCTTATAGAGTAGGAGATGATTTTTTGGCAACTACTTCAGCTATTGAGTATGCTTTTAGTTCTTTACATATAAAAAATATCATAGTTTGCGGACATAGTAATTGTGGTGGCTGTGCGGCTTTATATGCAAATGAAAATGAGCTAAAGAGTATGCCGAATGTGAGAAAATGGCTTACCTTGCTCGAGCCTATTAAAAATAAGGTTTTAAAAGTTGCAGGCAGTGATTTAGCCATGCGATCTTGGATGACTGAAAAAATGAACTTGGTTAATTCTTTGCAAAATTTATTAACCTATCCAGGTATAGAAGAAGCTTTAAATAAAAAAGAAATAGAACTTCATGCTTGGTATTACATCATAGAAACGGGTGAAATTTATGAGTATGATTTTAATTTTGAAAATTTTGTTTTAATACAAGAGAGGGTGAAAAAAGTATGAAAAAGATTGTTAATATTATTTTATTATTTTTATTTATCAGCACTTTGAATGCACAGGAAAAAAATGCTTTAGAGGATAAGAATAGTATTTTTGCTTTGGTACAAGATTATATAGAGCTTAATTTACTTTTGGAAAGTTTTAAAACCGGTGATACAAATAGCACCGAATTTCAAGATAATATCAAAGAAATAGAAAAACAAAAAACAGCTCTTTTGACTACTTTACCTTTAAAAATGGTATCTCAAAAGATTGATGATAAAGAAGCAAAAGATTTTTTAAAAACTAAGAATGCTTTACAAAAAAGTGTTGAAAATGCCCAAGCTAAAAAAAGATATTATGATTATGTGGATAATAAAATCAAACTTTTAAATTTAACCTCTGCAGAACATTTTTATCTTTGTATATTTGAATTAGAAAAAGTTTTTATCGAAGGTGCTCAAAGTCAAAAAATAAAAAAAATTATTGATGAAAGCATTGACTCATTAAAAGAAGATATAGTTTTTAATTTTGCTTTAGATAAAGAGAAAATTAATGATATTACTCAACTTAGAACTTTAGAGCTTAGTGAAAATAATTTAAGAAATACCATCAAGTCATATAATGAAATTTTGGTATATCTAAGAAATAATGCAAATTTGCTTGAAACTAATTTTTTATTTACGGGCTTGGGCTTGCAAAATGCCATTAATTATATTAATAAACAAACCTCTATTAGTAGTGTAAATGTTGGAAAAATAGTTATTTCTATTATTGTCATTGTTTTGTTTTATTCTTTAAAATTTTATCTTGCAAAAATTTTGTATTTTGTATTGATACATTTATTTGGAAAAAATTCAGAAAATGTAGAAATAAAAACTCACTTTTTAGAAAAGCTCCAAGGACCAGTGGGTTGGTTTTTGTTTGCTTATGCTATTGGAATTTGTTTTACTATTTTTTACTATCCTGCACCTGTAGATATAAGAATTAGTAATATTTTATCAATTGTTTATGTTATTTTAACTGCTTGGCTTGTGATAAATATTTTTGATAGTTATGGTATGGTAATTGTGGCAAAGCTTGCTGAAAAAAGTGGCAAACGCGAAGTGGTTAATTTAATTATTAAAATTTTATATTTTATTATTATAGTAATAGCTGTTTTATTTGTTTTATCACATTTAGGATTTAATATTTCAGCATTGATTGCATCTTTAGGTATTGGTGGTTTGGCTGTGGCATTGGCAGCTAAGGATATTATTGCAAATTTCTTTGCTTCTGTGCTTTTGCTTTTTGATAACAGCTTTAATCAAGGCGATTGGGTTGAAATTTCAGGTATAGAAGGAACTATAGTAGAAATTGGGCTTAGAAAAACTACTATTAGAACTTTTGATAATTCTTTGGTGTTTTTACCAAATTCAACTATTATGGGAACTAATATAAAAAATTGGAGTAAAAGAAAAATAGGACGCCATGTAAAATTATTTATAGGTGTAACTTATGATGCAAGACCTGAACAACTTGAGCAATGTGTAGAAGATATAAGATATTTATTAGCTACTAGTCCTTTGATAGCCCAAGTTGATGATAGTGCGCTAAATCATGGTGGAACCCGCGCTAGATATAGACAAAATTTAGTTTCAGTGAATGATTTAGAAGGATATAAAAATAATACTTATGTGGCTGTGAGTGGCTTTAGCGCAAGTTCTATTGATATAGAAGTATATTTTTATACTAAAGCAGTTGATGCTGCAGGTTTTAGAGAAGCACGACAAAGTATTTTACTTGAATTAATGAAGATTGTCGAAAGAAATAAACTAAGTTTTGCATTTCCTTCACAAAGTCTTTATATAGAAAAAATCAATAAAGACGATAAAGAAGAGTTATTATCTTAATAAGCTCTTCTTTGATCATCACACTCTACTATAATTTTTTCAGCAATGATAATGCTTCCATTTTTACTGCCTTTAACTTTAACAAGACTTCCTTTTTTTAGATCTTGTACATTGGCTTGTTTTTTATTGCTACCAAAAATTCCGCAGTTATAAATATCTATATGTGTTTGGGGTAAAATGGTAATAATTAAGTTATTATCAAAACTTGTTTGAATACTTATTGTATGTGTAGTAGTGTTTTTTAAAATACCTTGAATTTTATAAGCAAATGCAAAAGTGCTAATGCAAATTAATATAAGAAAAAAACGCATTAAAATAACTCCTTTTTAGGAGTTATTTTGCTTAATAAGCTCTTTTTTTGCATTCTATTTTAATTTCTTTAGCGGTTATATTTTGAACTTGATTTGGCGTTTGTGGATTTGGTGTTGTTTGAGTATAGCCATGGAAAACTTCAGCTTCTATAAAAGTTCCTACTTTTAAATCTCTAAAAGTGCCATATTTATCCATACCAAAAATACCACAATCATCCATGTCAATTTCTGTATTTGGTAGAATTTTTATATTCATTTTTTCTCCATAGGTGGTATCGATTAGAATAGTTTTTGCACCATCATTTACATCTACTATAACACCATAAATTCCATCTGCATAAGCAAGACTTGAAAGACTTAAAGTTGTTAATAATGCAGCGATTTTCTTTTTCATTTTTTCTCCTTTATTTTTATGTAAGAATTATATAATTTTTTGAGTGAAGCAAGAGTGAATTTAGATATAATTTGAAAAATTTACCAAAAAGAGGATACCCATGAAAGGATTTTTACATTATTTTTTTATTTTTTTGCTTGCAAGCTTGTTGTTTGCATGTTCTAAAAATGAAGATAAGAATTCTATTATAAGATCTTATGGTTTTAATGAAAATACGCATAGTATTTTTATAGAATTTAATACCAATATCATTACAGAAAACATAGGTGTTGTAAAAGAAAGAGAAATTGTTATTAATAATCAAAAAATAAAAGCAAAGTATGAACTTGAAACTTCCACAAGATTAAACATATACACTTCTTTAAAAGCAAATCAAAATTATGATATTTTTATAGACTTAAATGATATTGTAGCTGATGAAAAAGTACAATTAAAAGTAAAAACTCCTTTTGAAAAACTAGATGTCAAAGGATATTTTCAAAATATATCAAATGATGAGAGTGTGTTGATTTTAAATGTTCAAAGTTTTTATGCTTTTGATAAAGATGAGTTGTTAAAAGCTGTAAAAATTAATGCACAAGAAAAAGAAATTCAAATAGATAGAATTATCATCCAAGATGATATAGCAAGTGTGTATTCTAAGCCATTAAAAATTAAAAATACAAACACTAATATAAAAGTAGTTTTTGATAAAGAAATTTTAGGTTTAGAGAAAAATATAGATTTAGAATATATTTTACTTGCAAAGAACGAATTTGTATTTCAAAATGCAAATATAATCAATAAAAACATAGAATTACTTTTTTCTCAAAGTATTTCGCAAGATCAAAATTTAAAAGAGTTGATTTTTATTACACCCAAAGTAGATTTTAAAGCATTGGTATTTGGGAATAAAATCAAGCTCATAGGAAATTTTACTCCAAATAAAACTTATGAAATTCAACTTGCTCAAGGGATTAAAAGCGCTGATGGAATTAGTACAAAAGAAAGCTATAAAACTCAAGTAAGTTTAAAAGACTATGAGCCTGCTATAAGTTTTACAAATCAAGGGGTATTTTTATCTAGCAAAGCGAGTAAAAAAATAGCTTTTAAAAGTTTAAATATTAAAAAGATCCATTTAGAAGTTCATCAGGTATTTTCAAATAATTTAAGTGAATATTTAAGATATAAAAATCTTCAAGGTGCTAAAAATTTAAGTGATTATGATAGTGATATTTTTTCAGAGAGTGATTATACTAGTGAAGTAGTATTAAAAAAAGACTTTGATATTAAAAATGTTAAAAATCAATGGCAAGAAAATGAGATAGCTTTAGATGGTTTAAAAGATTTAAGTGGTGTGTTTATAGTTAAGCTTTATTTTAAAGAAGAAGATATTGATTATGTTTTTGATGAGGGTATGGAGAGTTGGAAAAAGCAAAGATTTTTTGATCAAAAAGCAAAGATTAGTAAAAATTTGATTTTTTCAGATATAGCTTTAATTGCTCAAAATTTAAATAAAAAACTTTTTGTCGATGTAAGAGATTTTACCACACAAAAGGCTTTAGGTGGGGTTAGGGTTGATATAATTAGCAAAAGCAATCAAATTTTAGCTTCTAAGACAAGCGATGATAATGGTTTGGCTGTTTTTGATGATATTGATGAGTCAAGAGCTTTATTTATCATTGCTTCAAAAGATAAGCAAGCTTCTATTTTACGCTTAAGTTCGCCTTTATTATATGATGGTTTTGATGTAGATGGTTTAGAGCAAAATTCTCAAAACAAAGTGTTTATTTACACAGAAAGAGGGGTTTATAGACCAGGTGATGATATACATTTAACTATGGTTGCAAGAAATGATAAAGGAGCTGTTAATCACCCTATATTCTTGAGTTTTTTTGATCCACGCAACAAAAAGTTTTTAGATAAAATTAAACTTGATCCTTTGAGCAATGGAACTTTTTATAAAAAGATTTCACTTGATCAACAAGCTTTAAGTGGAGTGTATTTAGCTAGAGTAGAATTTGCAAATGCTATTTTTGATAAAGAAATTTTAGTGCAAAATATAGTGCCAAATCGTATAAAACTATCTATACAAGCTCCAAAAAGTATAAAAGAAAATGAAAAATTAGATTTTAATATTAGCTCAAAATATCTTTTTGGAACACCAGCAAGTAATTTACAATATCAAGCTGATTTATTTGTAAGTAAAAAAGAATATAAAAATTCAAAATATCCAGAATATATTTTTTCAAATCCTAGTGTTTTAGTGCAAAAATATCAAGATAATTTAAAAGGCATTTTAGATGAAAGTGGCTTTGTAAAGCAAGAATTTGCTTTAAAAGATTTTTTTAAAAATACTCCATATAATCTTGAAGCTAACATAAGAGCTAGGGTTTTTGAAAAAGGTTCAAGATCGGTTGAAGCGCTTGTGAATTCACAAGTGATATTACATGAGTATTTTGTGGGTATTAAGCGTTTGAAAAATCACTATTTAAGCTCGGGTTCTACAATTAATTTTGAAGCTATTGTGAGTGATTTAGATGAGAATTTGATAGCAAATAGGGAGATTAAATATACTATTTATGCAAATGATTATTCTTGGTGGTGGGATTATGATAATTATGATGATTTTTTAAAATCACTCAAAAAAGATAAAAACACGCAAATCATTACCCAAGGAACTATTTTAAGTAAGGATAAACCGGTTAAAATAGAATTTGATCCCAAAGAATACCATGGTGAAATGTTTATAGAGCTTGAAGATACACAAAGTAAAACAAGTACAGGAGAGTTTTTTTATATTAGTAGTTTTGGTGCGCCAAGTAATGCTGATATAGTGAGTTCTTTAAAAATAAAAAGCGATAAAAAAGAATACAAGCCAAACGAAACAGCTTTTATTGAATTTGAAAGTGTTAAGGGTGCAAAAGCCATCGTTACTTTAAATGATAATGTAAAGGTTTTAAAACGCTTTGTGATAGATACGCATGAAGATATTACAAAGGTTGAAATTCCTATTCTTAAAGAATATAAGCCAAATGTGTATGTGAGTGTGATTTTGCTTCAAGATTATAATCAATACACTAACGATAGAGCCTTAAGACTTTTTGGTGTAGTGCCTTTGAATGTAGTAGATGAACAAAGTAAAATCGAGCTTGATTTAAAAGTACCGAATAAAATCATGCCAAAACAAGATTTTGAAGTAGAAATTCAAAGTAAAAACAAGCAAAGTTATACTTATACCATAGCTATTGTAGATGAGGGTTTGCTTGATGTGAATGCTTTTAAAACTCCAGATATTTGGGGATATTTTTATCAAAAAATTCGCTTTAATATGAGCATATATGATACCTATGATAAAATCATTGCTAAAAATATTTCTAATGCTTCCAAGGTATTAACTACAGGTGGTGATGTTTTCTTAGAAAGTAGGGCAAATAAAAGTAAAAACGATGAAAAAGCAAGACGATTTAAACCTGTTGTGTTGTTTCAAGAGCCAGTGCAAAGTGATGAAAATGGTTATGCAAAATTAAAATTTAATATGCCTTCGTATCTAGGTTCGGTTAGAGTTATGGTAGTGGCGAACAACTTAGCAGGTTTTGGCAGTGCTTCTAAAGATATCCAAGTTAGCGCACCTGCTGTAATGCTTGAAACTTTGCCAAGGGTTTTAAGACTTGATGATGAGTTTAAGCTTTTAGTGCAGGTATTTAAAGTAGATGATGATGTAAAAAATGCAAAACTTAAACTAAAAACAAAAAATTCACTCATAAATTTTGAAAAAGATGAAATTTTAATTGATTTTGGTAATGAAAAAACAAAAGATATTTATATTAACACAAGAGTAAATTCAAGCAAGCTTGGAGTAGAAGAAATAGAGTTAAGTTTAAATGCAAAAGATTACACCTATACTCAAAATACTCAAATTGATATAAAAGCACTAAATACGATTACTTATGAGGGAAAATCTTTTAAAATTCCTGCAAATACTTCTATGGAGTTTAAAATCACACAAGATTATATCAATCCAGTGGCGTTTTTAAGTGTGAGTTCTAAGCCTATTTTAAATATAAATCATAGATTAAAATACTTGCAAAATTATCCTTATGGATGTATAGAGCAAAGTACTTCAGCGGTTTTACCGCAACTCTTTTTGCAAAAACTTGATCAAGGATCAAATGAACAAAAAAATATTAACAATATCAATGCATTGTTAAGCAAATACGCAAATTTTCAAACTGCCAATGGTGGTTTTGCTTATTGGCAAGGACTTAAAGATTCTGATGCTTGGGGAAGTAATTATGCGGGTATGTTTATGATTTTAGCCAAAGAAAGAGGCTATTATGTGAGCGAGGGAATGTTTAAAGCATGGCTTGATTATCAAAAACGCTATGTTTTAAAAGCTCAAACAAATAAAGAAATTAGAATAAATTCTTTATATCTTTTAGCTTTAGCCAAAGAGCCAAATTTAAGCATAATGAATGCTATTTATGAAGATAGTACTTATTTGCAAAGCTTAAACAATGTAAGTCTTTGGCAACTTAGTGCAGCTTATAAATTAGCAGGTTTTGATGAGGTAGCTTTAAATATAGCTAAAAATTTAAGCACAAAGCCTGATGAAAAAGCTAATTATACTCATACTTATGGATCTTTTCTAAGAGATGAAGCTATTATTGCAAATGCGTATAAAATAATTTATGGTAAAAATAATGATGAATTATTAGATGATATTAAAAAAACTTTAGAAAGCCAAGCTTGGCTTAGCACTCAAAGCACAGGCTATGCTTTATATGCTTTGGCAAATAGCTTTAGTAATGAAAATCCTAAAACTATCAATGCAAGTGTAAAAATTAATGGTGAGAGTAAAAAGCTCAATACAAGTTTTTCTAAATTTGAGTTTAATCAAGGCAGCGCTTTGATAGAAGCTAAAGAAGATACTTATGTGCATTTTGGAGTAGAGGGAATTAAAAAAGGTATTGTCGAACCTTTTGCACAGCGTATGTATATAGAAAGAAGTTTTTATGATGAAAATGGAAATGAAATAGATGAAAGTGCTATAAAAAGCTCTCAAATTTTTTATATGAAATTAAAAATATCAAATAAAAATTATCCGGGCACTTCTAATATAGCTTTAACTCAAATTTTACCAAGTGGATGGGAGATAGTACATGATCTTTTAGATGATGAAACTCCTGATTTTGTGAAAAATTCTTATTATGATTTTGTAGATATAAGAGATGATAAAATCATGTATTTCTTTCCTTTATACTCTGATGAGTCAAGAGAATTTTTTGTGAAATTAAGTGCTGTTACTCCAGGTGTTTATACTTTGAGTGGAGCTTATGCTGAAGCAATGTATGATAATGCTTATAGAGCTTTAAGTGAGAGTAAAAGAGTTAAAGTAGTGCAGTGAAAATCAAAATAAGCCTTGCAATATGCTTTTTAAGCCTATGTTTTTACATAGGCTTAATTTATTTTAGCTTTGATAGCAAGGATTTATTTAAATGCACTTATAGTAAGGTTTTGTTTGATAAAAATAAAGAAATTCTTAGTGTATTTTTAGATTCTAACGAACAATGGCATTTAGAGAGTGAGTTTATACCGCAAAAATTAAAAAGCGCAGTTCTTTTATATGAAGACAAAAATTTTTATTCTCATTATGGAGTAGATTTTTTAGCGATTATAAGGGCTTTTAAAAATAATATTTTTTCAAGTAAAAGAAGTGGCGCAAGTACAATTTCTATGCAAACAATCAAACTTCTAGAGCAAAACAAACGCACATATTTTAATAAATTTAATGAAATCATCAAAGCTTTTGCTTTAGAAAACGCTTATGATAAGGAAGAAATTTTAAGACTTTATTTAAATAATGCTCCTTATGGAGGAAATTTAGTAGGTGTTGCAAGTGCGGGTTTATTTTATTTTGAAAAAGATTTAAAAGATCTTACTTGGAGTGAAGCAGCCTTGCTTGCTGTGCTTCCTAATAATCCAGGTTTAATTAATCTTGAAAAAAACAAAGATAGACTTTTAAAAAAACGCAATGCTTTGCTTGATAGGCTTTTTGAAAAGGGATATTTTTCTAAAGATATTTTAACTCTTGCAAAGGCTGAAAAACTTCCTAGCTTTAAAACAAGGAAAAACTTAGCTCCACATTTAGCGCGTAGGCTTTTAGCAGATAAAGAACAAATCGTTTCTAGTATAGATAAAAAAATTCAAATTAAATTTGAAGAAAAAGCTAAAGAATATTCTTATAAACTACAACAAAAAGGCATAAAAAATCTAGCTATATTGTTAGCAGATACCAAAACAAATAAAGTTTTAGCTTATGTAGGCTCTAATGATTTTTATGATTTTGCAAGTTTTGGTCAAGTTGATGGGGTGATAGCAAAGCGTAGTGTGGGCTCAACCTTAAAACCTTTGCTTTTTGCTTTTGCCATAGATGAGGGACTTATAGTACCTGAATCTTTAATGCTTGATGTACCTACATTTTTTTCTAACTTTGCTCCACAAAATGCAAATAAAAAATACCATGGTTTTATTAGTGCAAAAGAATCTTTGCAAAAATCACTTAATATTCCTTTTGTAAGCTTACTTGCAGAATATGGGTATGAGAAGTTTTTTTATAAGCTCAAAGATATTTTAGATTTTGAAGATGAAAATTTTAAAAAATACGGACTTTCTTTGATTTTGGGCACAAAAGAATTTAGTTTAGAAGATATGGTAAAAATCTATCTAGGACTTGGAAATTATGGAAATTTTAAAGAGCTTTTATATGAAGAAAATGCATTTACTAAAGAAAATAAAAAGCTTATTAGTGATGGAGCAAGCTTTTTAACCTTACAAACCTTAAAGGATTTAGATAGAGCAGGTTTAAGACAATATGATTTTAATACTATTATTTCTTGGAAAACAGGCACAAGTTATGGTAGAAAAGATGCCTGGGCTATAGGAACTTCTCCAAAATACACTTTAGGAGTGTGGGTTGGAAATTTTAATGGCGAGGCAAATGCAAATTTATATGGTGTAAGCATAGCAGGGGAATTGTTTTTTGAACTTTTAGCCTTACTTGAGAGAGTTAATTTAGAATTTGAAAAGCCTAATGATTTAGTTTCTATCAAAATTGAAAATCAAACAGGATATAGATATGATTATAAATTTGACTTTAAAGAAGTGCTTTACCCGCAAAGTGCAAATGTCTTAAGAACTTCACCATTTTTAAAAGAAGTTTTTATGTATAAAAATAAAGAAGTTGATTCTTTAGATGAAAATTTCATCCATGCAAAGAAAAAGATTATATTAAATTTACCTTCCAATGCACAAGCATTTTTTGCAAAAGAAAAGCAAAATTTACAAAGCTCTAATCAAAATTTAAAAATCATATATCCGCTAAATAATCTTAATATCATTTTGCCAAAAGATTTAAAAAGTAAGCAAAAATTGTTAATTAAACTTATAAACCCTAAAAAAGAAAAACTTTTTTGGTATTTAAATCAAGAATTGATTTTTGAAGGAAAAGAAGAAAGTTTATTTTTGGATTTAAAAAAAGGTAAATATGTTATTAATGTTATTAGTGAAAATGGCTCTAATGATTTTATAAAATTTAATATATTTTAATATTATAAAAATATTTTTAAACTTTAATATCTATAATTTTTGGAGTGATATTTTGAGAAAGAAATTGATTAAATTCTCCCACATCATCATTAAATTTCATACCAAAAAGAATTTCTAATTCTTCTCTTGTGCTAAATTTATTTTTTAAAAGTTTTTTATAAGTTCATTTTTTGCATTATCATCTTTGTAGGTTTCTTTATTTTTACTTTCACCTTGTATAGGTTTGAAAGATTTTTCTTTGTCTTTTTCTAAAGTTTCCTGAGGTTCATTAATCTTTTTGCTAAAATCAACAAAGTATGTATTTTGAAGCTCAAGGTATTTTTCTTTAAACTCATCTATGCTTTTGCTTGTGTGAAAAATTTTAACATAAGCTGCATCATAATCTATTCCATTTACGCTCAGCCAACGAGGTGATTTGGCATTTTCATTCATCCATTTAAATAAATCTTCAACTTCTTTTATTTGTAAAAACTACTCAATTCTTTAGCTTTAACTTGATAATTTTTATTGTTTATAAAATATTTAATATTTTAATAAATTTTAATTTTTATTTAATGAAAAGTTTTTATAATTATAAAAATTTATAATTTATTAACTAAAGGAGAAAAAATGCGTAATTGGAGTCTTGGTGCTAAAATAGTTGCAATAGCTATTATAACGGTTGTTTTAATCTTAAGTATTTTATCTTTTTTGATTATAAACAGATCCACAGCTATTTTAAATACACAAATAGAAAATACACTCACAGCTTCTGTGCATCGTTATGGAAATCAAGCTGAAGCGAGCATTAGGTCTTTATTCGTCAGTACTATTGGTACACAAAGAACTTTAAACAATCTTATTTCAGAAGGTGCTATAAACCCAAAAAGGATAGAAAATATCCTCGGAGAAGCCATTGATGCAAATGGAGATATAGCTTATGGTTATTATTATTTAAAAGACGGAACTGCATATAAAAATTTGGGTGTTGATGTAAAATATTTTTCAAATAATAATGAATTTATGGTGTTAATGAGAGATGTAGATATTAACAATGCTGGCGGTATGCAAACTTTAGCAGCAAGTGAAGAGATTGCTAAAACGAATGCTATAAAAAATTTGATGGGGGGGGTAAGTTATATTTTGGAGAACCAAGATGGTATAACATACATGGAAATAAATTTCTAGGTGTTCATGTAGCTGCACCTATTGCAGATAAAAAAGGAAAGGCTATAGGTGTTGTTGGTATGCTTTTTGATCTTAAACCTACGGCTGATTTTTTAAATGATTCTTCAAGATCTATTTATCAAGGAGCAAGAAGGATTTTAATAGCAAGTAATGGTGTTATAGCTACGCATCCAAATGCTGAATTTGTTACAAAAAAGATTACAGAGGTTAATAAAAATACAGCTCATATAATAGAAGCACAAAAAACTATCCATGCAGGAGCTATTGATTATAAAGCAGATGATGGTAGTGAATATCATGGTGCTATAAGAGTATTTGAAATATGGCCAAATACGGGAATTTATTGGGCTATGTTGGCTATTGTCCCAAATGAATCTGTATATGCTTCTATTGTGGATTTAAGAAATATTATTTTGATTAATTCTATTATAGCGATAATTGTTATAGTAGTTGTGATTGGTACTTCAGTAAAAAGAATAGTTTCTATAAGAGTACAAAGACTTCAAGATCATTTAATGAAATTTTTTAGATACTTAAATCATGAGCTTCCAACCGTTGAGGTTTTAATTCCTAGATATAATGATGAACTTGGAAAAATGGCATTAATGATTAATGATAATGTTCAATATATACATACTTGTTTAGAAAAAGATGACATAACTGTGCAAAATATCTTAGAAGTATCTTGTGATATAGAAAAAGGACATTTTACTCAAAGAATAAAAGCAAATCCTGTTAATCCAAAACTTGTGGAATTAAAAGAAGTATTAAATAAAATGCTTGATGATATGCAAATGAAAATTGGTAAAGATTTAAATGAAATAGAAAGAGTTTTTAAAAGTTTTAAAAATCTTGATTTTTCAGATAAACTTGAGTATGCTGATGGTGAGATAGAAAAATCGCTTAATGCAGTCGGAGAAGAAATAAGAAAAATGCTTCAAGCTTCATTAAAACAAGGGGAAATGCTTCAAACTAAAGCTGATGCTTTAAAAGAGAGTGTTTTAAAGCTTAATGATGGCGCGCAAAAACAAGCTGATTCTTTACAAGAAAGCGCAGCTGCTGTTGAAGAAATGAGTGCTTCTATGAACGCAGTAGCAGCAAGAACTGAAGAGGTTATTAAACAAAGTAGCGATATTAAAGATGTAACTGATGTTATTAGAGATATTGCTGATCAAATTAACCTACTTGCATTAAATGCAGCTATTGAAGCAGCTCGTGCAGGAGAACATGGTCGTGGCTTTGCTGTTGTTGCTGATGAAGTTAGAAACTTAGCAGAAAGAACTCAAAAGTCTTTAGGTGAGATTGAAGCTAATACTAATATCTTAGTTCAATCTATTAATGAAATGGGTGAGAGTATTAAAGAACAAGCTTTAGGAATTTCACAAATTAATCAATCTGTTTCAGTAATAGATGGTTTAACTAAAGAAAACTCACAAATTGCACATGCAACTAATTCTGTAGCAAATGAAGTTGATTCTATGTCGGCTGATATTGTAGCAGAAGTTAGAAGAAAGAAATTCTAAAAAAACTACCCTTTTTAAGGGTAGTTTAATTTATAAAATACTCTTGAATTTTATTTTTATCTTCAAAAGCCATACTTTGGAAAATTTTATCTTTAAAACCTATTTTGTATTTTGTATTATTTTGAGTTTTAGCATAAGTTAGTGCTATGCTTAGAGCAAGTTCAAGATCTTGCGGATTGATATTTTCATCTACCAAAGAATAAGCACCGATTAAATCAAAGAGTTTTAATTCTTCATATTTTTGAGTTTTTAATTCTTTTAAAAATTGATTTTCTAGCTCATTTCTACCTACTATCATTTTAGAGCCATTTGGAAGTCTTAAGTGGCGTCCATATTTTAAAAGTTGTGCATCATTAACTTGCATATTTTTATCAAATTTAATAAAATCTTTGATTTTATTTGAAAAACTCTCAAGTGTGAGCAAACATCCACCACCTGGACTTTCAAAATCTTCAAAACCAAATTTGGCAGCTAATTCAAGTTGTCTTTTTCTGCTTCTTCCGCTTATGTTTTCTAACTTTTCTCTATCAACCCAACCCTCACGCTCAGGTTTAGTTAAAGGTAAATTTTTAGCGCACATTGGACGCAAGATTAAATCTTCTTCATCAAGTGCTAATTTTTTTACCTTAGCCATAGCATCATTTCTTTGACTCATAGGGCGTTGACCAACTACTTCTCCTGTGATGATAAAACTTGCATTTTCATCTTTTAACATAGAAAGAGCGGTTTTAAACATAAAAGCATGACAATCTATACAAGGGTTAAAATGTTTTCCATAACCATATTGAGGATTAAATAAAACTTCTTGCAAATAAGCATTTCTTACATCTATCATTTCAAAACTAGCCCCTGCCATAGCAGCGCGTTTTGCCATGAGTTCGCTTTTATCGCTTGTGCCACCAAAGCCTATATTGATATTTAAAGCTTTTACCTCTATGCCTTGAGAGCTTATAAGCTTTATAGCAAGCATAGAATCAAGGCCACCACTAAAAAGTGCTAATGCTTTCATTTTTTCCTTTCGAAATTTTTGGCATATTGTAGTGAATATTTTTTAATTTTTATGTAAGTTTTTATTTAAAAAACTTCTTCTTCAAAGTTATAATGAATTGCTTTTTTATCTTTTATATTTTTTTGTAATCTACTTAAAAATAATTCTAAACTTCCCTCATCATCTAAAAATTGGACATTTTTTAAAACTTCCATTAAATGATTAAAAAAATTTTCATCATTTTGATAGTTTTTTTTGATTTTTTCTAAATTTTGATTGAGCAAATTATAAATTTGCTTTTTAAAGGCTTGTTTTAAATTTAAGTTTTTTAATTTGTTAAAATGAGCAAAATTAATTTTGCAAATAGCATATAAAAATTCTTCTAAATTGTTTAAAATTTTAATATTTTCGATCTCATAAAGTTCTCTTATGCTAGGATCATTAAAGTCTTTTTGTTCTAAAATAGCCTTAGCAATATCTTGATGTAAGAAATATTCTTTTGCACTTAAAAGTTTAAAAAGTCCTATGGCTTTTTGATTTTCATATAAAAATTTCAAAAGCTCCAACTCGCTTATGTTGTTGATTTTATTTTGTTTTGTAGGAGTAAAAAAATTTATATTTTGTCTAGTATTTTTAGAAAGTTTTATATCATTAACATTTACACCCAAAAGATTTGCTACTAAGGTAGTGTAGGAATTTGCTATTAAAGGTTCAAGGTTAAAAGTGTATTTTTGTACCTCTTCTAAAGCCTTTTGCTTACTAAGTGCTGAGCTTAAATCAAAATTTGTGATCAAATTTCTTATATAAAATTCTCCAAGTTCTATACCTTTTTCTAAAATATTAAAAAGCAATTTTTCTTGATGAGCGGCCACTAGTTCAGCCGGATCTTTCCCGCCTTCTATTAAAACTACTTTTCCATCAATTTTTGCTAAACTTAGTAAATGTGCTGAACGCACGGCAGCATTAAGTCCTGCATTATCATTATCAAAGCACAAAATCACTCTTGCCTCTAATCTTTTTATCAAAGGTATGTGATTTTCACCTAAAGCTGTTCCTAAAACTGCTACAGCATTTTTAAATCCTGCCTTATGAAAGGCTATGGCGTCCATATAGCCTTCACAAATTATCATTTCTTTTTGTTTGTAAATGGTATCTTTTGCTAAATTGAGTGCATAAAAAACGCGTGATTTATCAAAAAGTTTGCTTTGAGGTGAATTAACATATTTTGCCATATTTGCTTCATCTAAAGTTCTACCACCAAAGCCTATGAGTAAATTTTTATGATCATAAATACTAAAAGTAATGCGGTTGATAAAACTTGCATAAGCACCATTTTCATTTTGTTTTATTGCGCCAACCTCTAAGGCTTCTTCTTGAGTGATTTGCTCATTTTGTAAAAGTCTTAGTGTTTCATTAGAACTTGGTGCAAAGCCTAGCTCAAAGGTTCTAATATCCTCATCATTTAAACCTCTTTTATAAAGATAAGTTAAAGCTTCTTTGTTTTTTGTTAAATTTTGTTTATAAAAAGCATTAAGAGTAGGTAAGATGTGAGTGATAGATTTTTTATTGTTCTGTTTTTGTGAGGTGTAAGTAAGTGAAAAATTACTCCACGAAGCAACCTTTTCTACCGCTTCAACAAAGTTTAATTTCTCATAATCCATTACAAATTTAAAAACATTGCCCCCAGCTTTACATGCAAAACAATGATAAAATCCTTTAATAGAATTAATATGCATGCTAGGATTTTTATCATCATGGAAAGGACAAACGCATACATAGCCTGAACCTTGTTTTTTTACTTCAACATAATGAGCTATAATATCAACAATATCTGTTTTTTGTAAAAGTTGTTCTATACTTGCTTGTTCTATCATATTTAAACCTTAAAGAAAATTATATAAGCATTTAGCTATAATTGTTATAAATTTGAAAGTTAAGTTGCAAGATTATGGATTTTTTCTTTGTAGAATACCGCGATCCTTTATTCGGTCTTATTGTTTTGACGGCTTTGATTTTTATTGTTGCTAGCTCACATTATATATGGCGGTTTTTTGCAAGCAAAGATCAAAAAAGCAAGCTTGATCGTTTTGTAAAAAAATTTGAAATCAATTCTACTCATCAGCAGATTTTAAAAAATGCCAATTTAAGTATAGAAAATTTAAATTTCCTAGCTCAAATTTTTACCAAAAGTGGTGAATTTGAAAAAGCTGTGGGAATTTATCTCATAGCTTTGCAAAAGACAAATGAGGCTAACCAAAAAGAATTTATCTTTTTTTCATTAGCACAAGTTTATCTAAAAGCAGGATTTTTAGAGCGTAGTGTAGAAGCTTTGTTAAATGCTTTAAAAATCAAAGCACGCAATAAAGAAAGCTTAAAACTTTTAAAAATTGTGTATTTAAAACTTA
Source organism: Campylobacter sp. IFREMER_LSEM_CL1846 (assembly GCF_025772105.1). Classification (NCBI taxonomy): domain Bacteria; kingdom Pseudomonadati; phylum Campylobacterota; class Epsilonproteobacteria; order Campylobacterales; family Campylobacteraceae; genus Campylobacter; species Campylobacter sp. IFREMER_LSEM_CL1846. The sequence goes on from NZ_JAKMRM010000010.1 coordinate 44,485, forward strand.
AAGATTATGATAAGGTTTTAGATGTTTTAGAATGTTTGTTTGAGCTTGGAGAAAATATATATACAGAAAAAGCTTTGATAAAGGCTTTAAAAATTCAATCAAGTTCTAAAGAGCAAAAGCAAAAGATTAAAGAAATTTTAATTTTTAGCAAAGATAATGAGTATGTTTTAAGATTTTGTTTTTTACACTATAAAGATAAACTTACTCAAATGCCTAAATTTGAAAATGTTATTGATTTGCTTAATGAGTGCAAAAGCCCGTTTAATCTTGAAGATGAAAAATACCATGAGTTTTTTTATGCAAAAAATTTAAGTACAAAATCTATTCCTATAAAAAATCATAAACTAAAAATTTTAAAAATTTTAAATGATAATAAGCTAAGTGCTAATCTTAACTTTACTTATGTGTGTAATAATTGCAAAAATCAAAGTCCTTTGTTTTTTTATCATTGTCCATTTTGTTATGAATTTGGAAAATGCGAGATTTATTATGAGGTAAAAGCTTGAAAAATATTGAAATTTATACAGACGGCTCGTGTTTAAATAACCCTGGTTTTGGAGGGTGGGCTTATGTTTTAACTTATAAAAATCATCAAAAAGAACAAAGTGGGGCATGTGAGAATACAACAAATAATCGTATGGAGTTAATGGCCATTATACAAGCTTTGAAAGCTTTAAAAGAGCCATGTGAGGTAAAATTATACACAGATTCAAATTTAATGGTGCAAAGTATTAATGAATGGCTTGAAGGTTGGATAAAAAAAGATTTTAAAGGTAAAAAAAATATTGATCTTTGGAAAGAGTATTTAAATGTTGCTAAAGATCATAAAATAACTGCTTTTTGGATCAAAGCACACAATGGCCATGAATTAAATGAGCGTTGTGATGAGCTAGCAAGAAATGCAGCCTTAAAGCTCCAAGAAGAAAGGTTGATAAATGCTTAAAAAACTCCAAGAAAGATTAAGTTATTATTTTAAAAATGAGCAATTGCTCATCGAAGCTTTGACACATAAAAGCTATAAAAAGCCTTATAATAACGAAAGATTAGAATTTTTGGGTGATGCTGTGATGGATTTAGTAGTAGGGGAGTTTTTGTTTTTTAAATTCCAAAAAGATTCAGAAGGAAACCTTTCTAAGCTTAGGGCAGCTTTGGTAAATGAAAAATCTTTTGCAACCTTAGCACAAAAACTTGATCTTGGAGCATGTATTTTTATGTCTATTGCAGAAGAAAATAATGATGGACGCAATAAACCTTCTATACTTTCTGATGCCTTTGAAGCTTTAATGGGAGCTTTGTATTTGGAAATAGGTTTTGAAAAAACTAAAAACATAGCATTAAATTTACTCAATGAAGTTTATCCACATATTGATACACAAAGTTTATTTAAAGACTATAAAACAAGACTTCAAGAAATTACACAAGCAAATATGGCAGGCACACCTGAGTATGTAGTGATGAAAGCTTTTGGACCTGATCATAAAAAGCAATTTGAAATTGCAGTAAAAATTCAAGGTATAGAAGTAGCAAGATCTATAGCAGGTAGTAAAAAAGAAGCCCAACAACAATGTGCCAAAATAGCACTTGAAAAATTAGGAAAACTATGAATAGCTTTGGAAAAAGATTTAAATTTACAAGCTTTGGCGAATCTCATGGTCAAGCTATAGGTTGTGTGATAGATGGTATGCCAGCAGGGGTAAAGTTTGACTTTGATTTTTTGCAAGAAATGCTAGATAAAAGAAAACCAGGTCAAAATAAATTTAGCACTCCTAGAAAAGAAGAAGATAAAGCTCAAGTTTTAAGCGGGGTTTTTGAGGGTTATACAACAGGAACTCCTATAAGTGTTTTGGTGTATAATGAAAATACACGCTCAAAAGATTATGAAAAAGATGTGTTTCGTCCCGCACATGCTGATTTTACTTATTATCACAAATACGGCATTAGAGATTATAGAGGTGGTGGAAGAGCTAGCGCTAGAGAAAGTGTAGCAAGAGTGGCAGCAGGGGCGTTAGCTTGTATGCTTTTAAAAGAGTTTGATATAGAAATAATGAGTGGAGTTTTTGGGGTAGGAAGTATTGATAGCAAACTTAGTAATGATGAGTTCGATTTTAATTATGCTAAAAATAGTGAAATTTATGCTTTAGATAAAAATTTAGAGCAAAACTTTAAAGATGAAATTTTAAAGGCTAAAAATGCTAAAAATAGCGTAGGTGCAAGAGTTTTTACTAGAGTGAAAAACCCTATCATAGGCTTAGGTGAGCCTTTGTATGATAAGCTTGATTCTAAACTTGCTCATGCGATTATGGGTGTAAATGCAGTTAAGGCTGTAGAAATAGGAAGTGGCATTCAAAGCAGTTATATGTATGGAAGCGAAAATAATGATGAGTTAAAAGATGGAGTATTTTTAAGTAATCATAGCGGAGGTATATTGGGTGGAATTTCTAATGGAAATTTTATCGATATAAAAACATATTTTAAACCAACCCCTTCTATATTTTTATCCCAGCAAACACAAAATATTCAAGGAAAAAATATCATATATGAGTTAAAAGGTAGACACGATCCTTGTGTGGGTATAAGAGGTAGTGTTGTAGTAAATGCTATGGTAGCTATATGCATGGCCGATGCTTTACTTTTAAATGCAAGTTCAAATTTGCAAAATTTACAATGTATTTATGGAAAAAATAAATAAAAATTTAATACTTATTTTGATATGATGATAAAATATCTTTAAAAAGGGAGCAATATGAAAAAAAATATCGTATTTTTTGAAGTTAGAGGTGGTAGCGATAAAGGTGAAGATGGCCATAGAAAAGACACTATGCCTATGGTAAATGCTTTAAAAGAGCAAGGTTGGAACGCTGAGGTTATCTTTTTTGAAGTTGAAAAAAAAGACGAAATTTATGAATATGTAAAAAACAATGCTGATGCTTATGTTTCTAGAATTAACCCAGGAAATTTAAAAGAAGAAAATGAATACTTTGATATGTTAAGAAAACTTTGTGCAAATGGTGTTATAGGTATGCCTCATCCTGATGCGATGATAGGATATGGCGCTAAAGATGCACTTACTAAGCTTAATAAAACAGCTTTAGTGCCTGAAGATACTTATGCGTATTATGATATTAAAACTTTTAAAGAAAGTTTTGTAAAAACCTTAGCAAAAGGCGAGAGGGTTTTGAAGCAAAATCGTGGTTCAACAGGTGAGGGAATTTGGCGTGTGAGATTAATAGATGAACTGCCAGCAGGGACTACAAGTGTGCCATTAAATGCAAAAATCAAATGCACAGAAGCAAAAGACAATCATACAGAAGAAAGAGAGCTTGGTGAATTTATGGATTTTTGTGAGCAATACATTGTGGGTGATAATGGTATGCTTGTAGATATGACTTTTTTACCGCGTATTAAAGAAGGTGAAATTAGAATTTTAATGCTTTATCATACTCCAATTTATGTAGTGCATAAAAAGCCTGCAGAAGGTGCTGATGCATTCTCTGCTACACTCTTTTCAGGTGCAAAATATAGATATGATGAGCCAAAAGATTGGCAAGAATTGATAGATTGGTTTTTAGCAACCTTACCAGAAATTCGTTCAAAGCTTGGAAATTACGATATTCCTTTAATTTGGACTGCCGATTTTATCTTAGACACAGATGAAAATGGTAAAGATAAATATGTTTTAGGTGAGATTAACTGCTCTTGCGTAGGATTTACTTCTCCTGCTGAATTTGTTGAGCCTATTGCTAAAAAAGTAGCTCAAAATATCATTAATATCGTGAGTAAAAATTAACCCTTGTTTAACAAGGGTTTTAACTCATTATGCTTTTAACTATACTTTATATTATCGGAATTACTGTTGATGCAATGACGGGGGCTATTGCTGCAGGACGGCACAAAATGGATCTTTTTGGAGTGATATTTATAGCTTTGGTAACAGCTATTGGTGGAGGTTCTATCAGAGATATTTTACTTGATCATCATCCATTAACTTGGATTAAAACTCCTGAATATGTCATTTTGATTTGTGTTGCGGCTATGATTACAACAAAAATTGCTAAATATGTTATAAGACTTGAAAAACTTTTTTTAATTTTAGATGCTATAGGTTTGGTTGTTTTTAGTGTTTTAGGGGCACAAATTGCAATAGAAATGGGGTATGGTTTTATAGTGGCTGTGAGTTCAGCTGTGATTACAGGTGTATTTGGCGGGATATTAAGAGATATATTATGTGCTAGGATACCACTTGTATTTCAAAAAGAAATTTATGCAGGTGTGGCCATATTAACAGGAGCTTTGTATTATATATTGCATATTTTAGGCATAGATGAATTATGGGTAATTCTTGCTTCATTGATTGTAGGAACTATAGCAAGACTTTTAGCGATACATTATGGTTTAAGTTTGCCTATATTTTCTTTTAAAGATGGAGAAAATAAAGAAAGCTAATTTTATTTTTTAGATTTTAAAATGCAAGTTTTGTTATTTACAATGTTTTTATAAAATCCCTGCGAGCTTTGCTAGTAAGCAATATTTATTTATATTTTATTTTAGAATATTTATTTGATATATTAAATTTATATTAAGCTTAAATATTGAAACTATTGTTTATGCTATTTTTATTTAGGAGTTAAAAGAGTGGTGACCCATACGAGACTCGAACTCGTGTTACCGCCGTGAAAGGGCGATGTCCTAACCGCTAGACGAATGGGCCAAAACATTAAATAAGAAATGAAATTATATCTTATTTAATTTAAAAAAAGCTTAATTATTTAATAAAACGCAGGTAAAAATAGCCAAATACACCAGAAGCTAATGAGGCTAGTAAGATTGCAAAGTTATCTACAAAATTAAATATATCACTCACTTCATAAGCAAGAGCATCTATAAAAAAGCTCATGGTAAAACCTATACCTGTGAGTATGCAAACTCCATAGAGTTGTTTAAAATTTGCATCTTTTGGTAGTTTTGCAAGTTTGAATTTAATCGCCATATAGGCAAAGCCAAATACACCTAGTTGTTTTCCAACAAAAAGTCCCAAAAATATACCCATGCTTACACCACTAAAAAGCATATGAAATTCTATTTTAGAAAGATCAACTCCTGCGTTTGCAAAAGCAAAAAGTGGCAATATTATAAAAGCTATCCAAAATTTTAAACCATGCTCAATTTCTTCTAATAAAGCATGATTGTTTTTTGTATATACAGGAATGAATAAAGCAGTAATAATACCTGCTAAAGTCGCATGTACTCCACTTTTTAATACACTAAGCCAAAGCAGAGCACCAAGTATATAATAAAATGATTTTCTTTCATTACCTAAGCGATTAAGTAAAAACAAGCCAACAATGCAGCAAAAGGCAACAAAAAAAGCCAAAGTTGAAAGCTCACCTGTATAAAAAATAGCAATGATTAAAATAGCTCCTACATCATCAAAAATCGCCAAAGAAACTAAAAATATTTTTAAAGAGCTTAGTATGCGTTGTTTTAGCATTGCAAGTATAACTAGAGCAAATGCAGTGTCAGTTGCTGTTGGTATAGCCCAACCTTTTAAAACATAAGTATCATTAAAATTAATAGCGCAAAATATCAAAGCAGGTACTACTATACCACCTATAGCAGCTATTAAGGGTAGAGTAATATTGCTAAGAGTTTTAAATTCTCCTTGAACAAATTCTTTTTTTAATTCAAGTCCTATTGCAAAGAAAAAAATTGCAATCAGCCCATCATTAATCCATAACAAAGAAGGTTTAAAAAGCTCCCAAGCTCCTATTTTTATACCCATTTCTACACTTAAAAAATTCATATAGTGTTGTCCATAAGGGCTATTTTTGAGTAATAAAGCAAAGATTGTTGCTATTAAAAGCAACAATCCTCCTAAAATTTCAAGAGATAAAAAACTTTGGAGGTTTTTAAATTTCATTTTTTGAAACTATAAATGAATTTTAAATAAACATAGCCAATCACAGCGCTTAACAAAGAGGCTATTAAAATAGCAAGCTTATCTGAATATGCAAAAATATCACTATTTTGATAAGCTAAGCCATCTATAAAAAAGCTCATGGTAAAACCTATACCTGTGAGTATGCAAACTCCATAGAGTTGTTTGAAATTAACATTTTGTGGAAGTTTTGCTAAGCCTAGTTTTATACTAATATATGAAAATAAAAAGACACCTATTTGTTTTCCTAAAAATAAACCTAAAATAATACCTAAGCTAACCGAAGAAAACATAAAGCTTGGATCCATATCTTTTAAATCAACACCTGCATTTGCAAAGGCAAAAATAGGTAAAATAAAATAACTTACCCAAGGTGCTAAATCATGTTCGATTTCTTTTAAAAAAGATTTTCCATTTTTTGTTTCAAGTGGTATAAACAAAGCAGTAATCACACCCGCTAAAGTTGCATGTACTCCACTTTTTAGCATGCTTATCCAAAATACTATAGCTATAATGATATAAAAGGATTTTTTAGTAACATGAAAATGATTTAATAAATAAAGTGCTAATATACATACCAAAGCAGCAATCATAGCAAATACTGAAAGCTCGCTTGTGTAAAATAAAGCAATCACAATAATCGCACCCAAATCATCAAAAATAGCCAAGGAAAGCAAGAATAATTTTAATGAAGTAGGTACTTTTTTACCTAAAAGCATTAAAATTCCTACTGCAAAAGCCACATCAGTTGCTGTTGGTATAGCCCAACCTTGCAAAGCAAAAGCATCTTTATAATTAAAAAATGCAAAAATCAATGCAGGTACTATCATACCACCAAGTGCAGCAAATACAGGTAAAGACATAGCTTTTATACTATTTAGCTGTCCTCTTGTTACTTCATACTTTAATTCAAGCCCTATGGCAAAGAAAAAAATCGCAATAAGTCCATCATTAATCCATAAAAGCAAAGGTTTGAAAATTTCTAAACTTCCTGCTTGAAACCCAAAAGGAATATTTAAAAAGTTGGTGTATTGATCTGTTAAAGAGCTGTTTTGTAAAATTAATGCAAGTAAAGTGAAAAATATTAGCAAAACACCCGGAAAAGTTTCGCTTTTAACAAAGGTTTGAAGTCTTTGCATATAAATAGCCTTTTTAAATTTTTAATTAATGCGTTATTTTAGCATAAAAAGGCTTGAAATTTAAAAGTTTAAGCAGAAAAACTGCTTAAACAGGTATAACGCGTATATTTGGACTAAGTTCTTCTTGTAAGATATTTTCTATGGCATATAAAGTTGCGCCACTTCCGCTTGAGCAACCACTGCAAGCTCCAAGATAGCGTATATATACATCTATATTTTTACTTTCACTTTTTTGTATATCAATTACTTCCAAATCCCCACCATCTCCGTGTAGCATCGGACGCACATCGCTATCTAAAACAGCCTCTACTGCTTTTAATTGTTTAACCATGGTCATATCATCAAAAGCAATATCTGCTTTACTTTGATCTTTTAATCTCTCTCTTTCCATTTCAGCTCTAGTTTCAGCTAAAATATCTACAAGGTAATAATCTTTTTTCTCATGTCCTCCAGGTTTAACACAAGATTTACAAAAAGCTCCTGCTTTTGTAAATTGTGTGATTTCTTCTACTGTATGTAAATCATTTAGTTTAATTACCTCTTTGATAGTTCCAAGGCTTACCCTAGCACATTCACAAACTATAATTTGATCTTCAAAGTCTTCAGGATTGACTCCTTTATAATGTGCTGCTGCTTGTTTGATAACATCATAAGCCATAACCGAACAATGCATTTTTTGAGGTGGAACCGCAGGAGTTTGCGGATTATCTCTCATAGCAAATTCAACATCTAAATTTGTAATTTTAACAGCTTCATCCACGGTTTTACCTATGCAAAGATCAACCATAGTATCACTACTTGCTATTGCTGTTCCACAGCCAAAGCTTTTAAATTTAGCATCAATGATTTTATCTGTTTTTTCATCCACTAGCCAATAAAGTCTAACTGCATCACCACAGCTTTCAGCTCCAAAATCTGCAATAATAAGTTTTGCATTTGCTTTTTGTGCATCTTCTTGTGTAAATTCGCCCATATGTTGAGGGTTATTCATTCTATCTTGTACTTTTTGAGAATACTCATCCCAAATAGATCCGCCAATTAAATTATTTTTTGCCATTTTTTATCCTTTAAATATTTTCAGGCTTATACGCATAAGTACTTGAGATTGCTCTAAGTCTTTGCGTTGCTTTTTTTATCTGCTCTGCTGCATAATCAATTTCATCTTCTGTGTTAAATCTAGATAAAGAAAGTCTTAGGGCAGTATGAGCTAAATCATTTTCAGCACCAATTGCTTCCATGATAGGGTTGCTCTCAAGTGCTTCACTAGCGCAGGCTGATCCAGTGCTTGCTGCTATACCATTTTTATTTAAATCCCAAAGCATAGCTTCACCTTCTACGCCTTTAATGCTTGCTAAAATTGTATTTGGAACTCTTCTTGATCTATCTCCAACTACGCTTGTATCAGGCATTGCTAAAATTAAATCTTCTAGTTTGTCTCTTAATTTTCTAATGTGTGAATTTTCAAAGTCAAGCATAGTATTTGCAATTCTTAAAGCTTCTGCCATTGCTATAATATATGGCACATTTAAAGTTCCACTTCTTCTGCCACCCATATGCTCACCACCATGTAAAAGTGGAGTTAGTTCTATATCTTGTTTAATATAAAGCCCACCAACTCCTTTTGGACCATGGAATTTATGTGCAGAAAATGAAGCAAAATCAACTCCAGCTTTTGCAAAATTAACTTTGATTTTCCCAACAGCTTGGGTTGCATCAGTATGGAATAACGCTCCGTATTCATGAGTAATTTGAGCCATTTCTTCTATAGGAAAAATCATACCAGTTTCATTATTTGCCCACATAATACTCACTAGGGCAGTTTTATCTGAAATAACTTCTTTTAAATCTTTTACGCTAGAAACACCCTCATGATCAACACCAAGTTCTATAACTTTTACCCCTAAAGATTTTAAAAACATAGCACTAGCAGCTACTGCGGGATGTTCCACGCTAGAAATAATTACTTCATTTCTATCGTTATTTAAAATTTTATCAAAATACACACCTTTTAACACCCAATTGATACTTTCTGTAGCACAGGAAGTGATAATAATATCATCTAAATCACTTGCTCCTACACCTATATAAAGTTTATCGATAGCTTCTTTTAAGGCAGGATGGGTTGCACTACCCCATTGATGAAGGCTATTTGGGTTTCCAAAATGCTCTTTTAAAAAAGGCTTCATAAGCTCGTAAGCTTCTGGTGCAAGTTGTGTTGTTGCGTTGTTATCTAAATATACTTTCAAATTATACTCCTTTAATTAGGATAATTTTTATCTTTTTTGTTAATATACACTAAAATATTAAATTTAATATTAAATCAAGTAAGTTTTTAACTTGTGTAATAATTTACATTATTATTTTAGCACAAGTTAAGCCATAGCATTTAAATAAGAATGTAAAATTTTGTTAATACTAGCTTGTTTTTTTCTATTTTCTAAAAATTGAGTATCTAAAAGTTCTTTTTGAGTATTGATTTTTTCAAGATCAATATTAGGATTGTTTTGATTGAATTCTTCTTTTAAAACTTCAATTTCTTTGCTAACTTGCTCGCTATAAAGACTATAAATAGAACTTGAATTGGCAAATTCTTTCATGTTAATGCTATGTTGATAGTTAATATATTGTTGAAAGAAAACTGAAAGCTTATCTTCTGAAGTGTTGTTTTTATCTACTCCATTGATATATAAATATAAATCAAAACTCATTTTTTCTTTGTTGTTTTCATTAATATAATCTTGCATACTCATTTGACCTCTCATGAGTTTTTGAAAATTTACACTAGAGGACATATCCAACTCAATAGGCGATAGAAAAAAATTAGCTTTATTGTGATTTTGTTCTTTTAAATCATGATAAATATAATTGAGCAGCAATCCACTTTTAGAAACCTCCCCTTGTTTATTTAAATAAGGTTTGATAACAGGATTACTAGCTGTATTTTCTATGCTTGCGTTAAACGCAAAATCACCTATTTTATTATCAAGCATTAAGGTGTTTAAATTTTTATTTGAATCTTTTGCATTTTGTAAATTTTTAGCATTTTCATAAACTTTTAAAATTTTACCCTCATAAGTATAACTATAACCTTGATTTAACTCTGAAATTTGAGCTTTACTTAAAAAATCATTGTCATTGTTTTGAAACTGTGGATTTATAGTTTTTAATGTGTTGTGATAAGTGTTTAAAAGTCTTGGTAAATCTATTTTGTTATAATTTAAATTCTCATCAAGCTTTATAAGTTGTTTTGAAATTTCTCTTATACTTTTTATATTAATATCATAATCAAGAGGCAAAGCAGCTGCTTTATTAAGATCTTTTTCAAAAAAACCTTGCTCATTGATTCTAAAACCAAATTCACTTGCATAAGTAATTTTATAGTCTAAATTAGAACCATTGATATCAAGTAAATCACTTTTAATATTAGTATTTTCTTTTTTTTCTTCTATGTGTCCAGTTTTTGCAAAAGGATAATTTGCAAAATTCTGATACGGATTAACATTAGAATTTACAAACATAACTCTTCTCTTCAAAAATATTGCTTAACTTTTAAAAAGCAAAAGCTATGCCAAAATTTTTGAATTGAAGAGAAAAATTTTAAGCGTAAATGTCAAGTAATCCTGAACTAGCAGTAGGAGTAGTAGTTGGAGCAGGGTTTGCATTTACGCCTTCAAGTACTTGCATTACTGCATTTTCATTAACTTCTATGGTTTTTTTCATCATAGTAGTTGCAATGTTAAGCATTAAGTTTGCTTGATTGTTTGTAACTTCGCCCATAACATACTCCTTTTGTTTGGATCAAAGGTATTATCGGCAAAGTTTGGTAAATATTAAGCTATATTATAAATTTTTGATAAGTAATGATTGTGGGTGTTTTCTTTTGCTTCAAGCATATCGATATAATTTTTAAATTCATCCATATCTTTAAAAAGATTTTTCATTGTAGTGCTAATTTCATTAGAAAAATTTTGAAGATTATTTTGGGCTTTTAAATATCTTTCGATTTGATAAATTCTCGCCACTTCTCTTTCATATTCATCTTGAGTCATTCTTTTTGCACTGAATTCTTCATTTAGAACTTTTTTATTATTAATAATAAAAGATTTTTTTTGATTATTGATTTTAAATTCGATTATAAAATCTTCTTTTGAAGCGATAATTTTTAAATATTTTAATTTTGCTTTATCTTCTAGTAAAACAAAACTTATGCATTCTAAAAACATATGTGTAAAAATTTCTCTTTCAAAAATATTTTGACAAATATCGGTATATTTTAAACCTAAGCTTTGTTGATGATCTAAAAATGCTATATTTGACATGATCTATCCTTTTTTCATGACTTTTTTATTAAAAAAAGCAAAAAATATTCCAACTATTATGTATCAATCATCTTAAGCATATTAATCGTATCTTCAAATTCAAAACTTTCTTCAGGATTTTGACTTAAAAATTGCTGCATAAAATCTTTTTTAGCAATAGCTTGATCGAGTTCTTTATCGGTGCCTTTTTGATAAGCACCAATACGCAATAGCACTTCATTTTCTTTAAGCAAAGAATTTAAACGCTTAAATTTTCTAGCAGCTAGCTTATGTTCATCACTGATAATATCCCCCATAACCCTTGAGGCTGAATTTTGTATATTTATAGGTGGATAAATTCCAAAGTCAGTGAGTTCGCGACTAAGCACTATATGCCCATCTAGGATAGATCTGCTTTGATCAGCTATTGGATCACTCATATCATCCCCATCAACCAACACGGTAAAAAAAGCTGTTATGGTGCCTTTACCTTCTTCCTTTCCTGTTCTTTCCATAAGCTGAGGTAAAAGACTTAAAACGCTTGGCGGATAACCTTTTGTTGTAGGTGGTTCACCTAGGGCAAGACCTATTTCTCTTTGAGCCATAGCAAAACGCGTTACGCTATCCATGATAAATAACACATCTTTACCTTGTTCTTTAAAATATTCAGCCACACTCATAGCACAAAATGCTCCGTATTTTCTCATCAGCGCGCTATCATCACTTGTTGCAACGATGATGACAGTATCATCAAGTTTACCACCAAGATTTTTTTGTATAAATTCAGGAATTTCTCTACCGCGCTCTCCTATTAAAGCTATAACTTTAATAGGAGCTTTGGAATTTTTCACTATCATACCCATAAGAGTTGATTTACCAACCCCACTTCCTGCAAAAATCCCAAGCTTTTGTCCTACCCCGCAAGTTAAAAGTGCATCTATTGTTTTAACACCTACTGGAAAAACTTCTTCTATCAAACCTCGCTTCATTGCATCAATAGGTGCTCGCATAATAGGCATAAATTTACTTGCCTCAATAGGTCCTTTACCATCTTTTGGTCGCATAAAAGGATCGACTACTCTTCCTAAAAGTTCATCACTAACTCCTATTTGCATACCTGCATCGTTAATAAAAGCACGATCGCCTATTTTAAAACCTTCCACAAAACCAAAAGGACTCAAATAGCTTAAATTTTCATCTACTTCTACCACCATAGCCATAGCTTCTTTACTCTCATCTTCACTAGAAACTATTTTAATGATATCACCTATGCTAGTTTTTAAGCCATTTATTTCTATACTAGTACTTGAAATTTTAGTAATCTGACCAAAAACACTAGCAAGATTTTGTGAAGCAATTTTACTACGAAGTTTTTCTAAACCCATTAAAATCTAACCTGTTTTGCCGAGTTAATTAAAGTGAAAAATTCTTTTCTTGTTTTTTCACTTTTTAAAAAGCTACCTCTTAGTGCTGAAGTGCTAGTAGTAGAATTTGCTTTTTGCACCCCACGCATTTCAACACACATGTGTCTTGCTTCAATAACTACTCCAACACCTTTTGCACCTACATGTTCCATTAAAGATTCTGCGATTTGTTCTGTGAGTTGTTCTTGAATTTGCAAGCGTCTTGCAAAAACTTCCACAAGGCGTGGAATTTTACTAAGACCTACGACTTTTTTATCCGGTATATACGCAACATGTACGCGCCCAAAAAAAGGTAAAAGATGATGCTCGCAAAGACTATAAAATTCTATATCTCTTACTAAAACCATTTCGTTGTTTGAGCTTTCAAATAAGGCATCATTTAGTATTTGTTTTGGATCTTGTTTATAACCACTATTTAAAAATTCAAAAGCTTTAAAAACTCTTGTAGGGGTTTTTAAAAGTCCTTCTCTTTGCGGATTTTCCCCGATAATTTCTAACATATTTTTTACTGATTGTTCAAATTTTTCTTGCATTTTTTCTCCATCAAAAATTAAAATTTTAACATATTTTTATTTTTATATAAAGTGATAAGGAAAATTTTGGTATATTATCAAGAAATTTTATTTAAAAAGGGAAAATATTATGGAAGTTACAGCAAAACTAATTGATTTTGCAAATGCAAATGCTACTGTGAAAATTGCTCAAGGAGCTATTAAAGCAGAAGTTGAAAAATTAGCTAAAAAAGCGTCTAAAACTATGAAAATGGATGGTTTTAGAGTAGGAAAAGTTCCTGTTGCTGCTATACTTAAAAGATATGAAAAAGAGCTTACAAGAGATGCGGAGCAAGATCTTTTAAGAAATGCTGTAGATGGTGCTTTAAAAGAAGTTAAAAAAGAGGCTAAAGATTTAGTAGGTGAGCCATATTTTGAAAAATTTGATAGAAAAGATGGCGATATTGAAGCTCAAATGGTATTATCTTTTAAGCCAGAAGTAAAATTAGATGGATATGAAGAACTAATTCCAACTTATAATACACCAAAAGTAACTCAAAAAGAAATTGATGCAAAAAAAGAAGAATTATTAAAAAGATTTGCTACTCCTGAAGCGATTAAAGAAGCAAGAGCTTTAAAAGAAGGCGATTTTGCTAAATTTGATTTTGAAGGTTTTGTTGATGGTAAAGCTTTTGATGGTGGAAAAGCTCAAAATTATGTTTTAGAGATTGGTTCAAAACAATTCATACCAGGATTTGAAGAAGGTATGATTGGTTTAAAAGCAGGTGAAGAAAAAGATATTAATGTAACTTTTCCAAAAGAATATGGTGCAGCACATTTAGCAGGAAAAGATGCGGTATTTAAAGTAAAAATTCATGAAATTCAAGAACTTAAATTACCTGAATTAAATGAAGAGCTTTTAAAAAACTTACTTCCTGAAGAAAAAGAGCCAAGTGTTGAAAAATTAGACGCAAAATTAAAAGAACAACTAAAAAATGAAAAAATCTTTAAACTTATTAATGATGAGCTTAAAAATCAATTTGCAGAAGCTTTAGTAGCTAAGTTTGACTTTGTTTTACCAAGAAATATAGTAGAGCAAGAAACAGATATGCAATTTAGAAGCTCTTTAAGAACTTTAAGCGAAGAGGAATTAAAAGAATTTAAAGATGAGGCTAAATATAAAGAAAAAAGAGAGAGTTTCAAAGAAGATGCGCAAAAAAGCGTAAAATTAACTTTCATTATAGATGAGCTAGCAAAACTTAGAAATGTTACAGTAAGCGATCAGGAATTAATCCAAGCAATTTATTTTGAAGCTTATAGATATGGTTTTAACCCACAAGAACATTTAGATAATTATAAAAAGCAAGGTGCATTACCTGCCATTAAAATGTCTTTAATTGAAGAAAAACTTTTTGCTGATATTTTTAAAAAAAATGATAAAAAGAAAACCGAAAAAGAAAGTGAAAAATAATGAGTTCATATATACCCTATGTAGTTGAAAAAACAAGCAGAGGCGAAAGAAGTTATGATATATACTCAAGACTTTTAAAAGATAGGATTATCATGCTAAGTGGCGAGATCAATGATGATCTTGCTGCTTCTATCGTGGCACAGCTTTTGTTTTTAGAAGCTGAAGATCCTCAAAAAGATATTTATCTTTATATTAACTCACCAGGCGGGGTTGTGACAAGTGGATTTAGTATTTATGATACGATGAATTATATTAAAGCTGATGTAAGTACTATTTGTATTGGTCAAGCTGCTTCTATGGGTGCATTTTTGCTTAGTTGTGGTACTCCAGGG
Organism: Campylobacter sp. IFREMER_LSEM_CL1846; assembly: GCF_025772105.1. Lineage (NCBI taxonomy): Bacteria > Pseudomonadati > Campylobacterota > Epsilonproteobacteria > Campylobacterales > Campylobacteraceae > Campylobacter > Campylobacter sp. IFREMER_LSEM_CL1846. The sequence continues at coordinate 59,575 of NZ_JAKMRM010000010.1, forward strand.
AAAAGATTTGCTCTGCCAAATTCAAGAATTATGATCCACCAACCATTAGGTGGTGCAAGAGGACAAGCAACAGATATAGAAATTCAGGCAAAAGAAATTCTAAGATTAAAAGCGATTTTAAATGATATTTTGGCAAAAAATACTAAGCAAAAACTTTCTAAAATAGAAAAAGATACCGATAGAGATTTTTTTATGAGTGCTATAGAGGCTAAGGAATATGGTTTAATAGATAAGGTTTTGGAAAAAAGTTTTAAATAAGGAAACAAAGCAATGCTAGATGATGATTTATTTGCTGATTTAAATTTAAATAGCGATCCAACTCCAGCCAAAGAAGCTCCAAAAATTCAAAAAATTAGTGGAGGCGAATTTGAGAAATTTGCGAAATCTATTTTAACTGAACTTGTAAAAGATAATGTGCCTCCAACTCCTACTAATTATGGGGTTTATTTTCAAAAAATGCTTGAAGAGCGTCCAGGAGCTTTTAAGAAAAAAGTTGGTGAGATTATGGAATTTGAGCAAAATGATGATGGTCTTAAGCGTGCAAATATAGAACAAGAAATAAAGAAAAGTTTTAATTCTACTTCGGCATTATTGCAATATATTGCCATGATTTATAGGCATCTTGAAACAGTTAAAGATATGCTAAAAAGGCGTAATTCAGAACTTGCTATTAGTACAGGAAATTTAGCTGTTTCTAATGTAATCCATGCCCTTGAAACAGACCTTTCAAGATTTTCTAGCATTTTAGATAAGTATTCAGATGAGATTAAAGAAAATTTTGATGAGGTTAGACAGACTTATAAACATATAGAAGAGCAGAGTGATTTTGACTCTAAATTTGGAGTTTTTAATAAAAAATATTTTTTAGAAAATTTGGAAAAAAGCATAGAGAGTAATGCTAAATATAATTATTATACCTCTTTGATATTCTTTAGAGTAAAAGAGGAAATTTTAGAGCAAACTTATACTCAAAAAGAGAAAAATGCCTTTTTAAAAAGTGTTTGTAAAATTTTTAGTAAAAATGTTTCTTCAAGTGATATAGTAGCACATTGTGGAAATAATATTTTTGCTATAATGATCTCTCATACTAATTTAGAAAAAGCACAAGAAATATGCAATAAAATTTTAGAATCCTTAGAAAATTCAAATTTTTTCTTAGCAGATAAAGAAATAGAGGCAGATGTGGAGGTTGCTATTAGTGCAGTTAATAGTGACAGCAAAGGTGAAGAATTAATAGAAAAATGCATTGAAGCTTTAAAAGACTCGGGAAAAAATTTAGAACCTTTTGTAATAGTGGAAAAAGAAAAATGATAAGAAAGATAATTACCTATCCTAATCCAAGATTATTTTTAGAATCAAAAAAAGTAGAAAATTTTGATAAAGATTTACATATACTTTTAGATGATATGTATGAAACAATGATAGCTAATAAAGGTGTAGGTTTGGCAGCTATCCAAGTTGATGTGCCAATTAGAGCTTTACTTGTAGATATTGGTGATGAAGAAGGTGAGCAAAAAGAAGACAAACAAACTCTTTTAGAAATCATCAATCCCATTATAACACCTTTAGATGATGAAAGAATTTCTTGTAATGAGGGTTGTTTAAGTATACCAGGTTTTTATGAAGATGTAATGCGTTATAAAAATATACAACTTGACTATCAAGATAGGTTTGGAAAGCCACAAAGTTTGCGAGCACATGAGTTTTTAGCAGTGGCTATCCAACATGAAGTTGATCATCTTGATGGACATTTATTTATAGAAAAACTTTCTTTTTTAAAGCGTCAAAAATTTGATAAAGACTTTAAGAAAAAATCCAAAAAGAATAAATGAAAAAGCTAAAATGTGCAAGTTTTTCTACAGAACTTGATATCATCGATGTAGAATCAACTTTCACAAGAGGTTTGCCAGGCTTTAGCATAGTGGGTCTTGCAAACTCTACCATCAAAGAAAGCACTGAAAGAATTAAAGCAACTTTGTTAAGTCAGAATTTTAGCTTTCCAGCACAAAAAATTACTATCAACTTAAGTCCTTCGGATATTCCCAAAAATGGTTCTCATTTTGACTTAGCTATTGCAATTTTGATTTTATTTCAAAAAGAAATTTTAGATGATTTTTTTGTTTTTGGAGAACTTGGATTAGATGGGAGTATAAAAAGCACTGCTAGTTTATTTTCTATCTTGCTTTTTTTAAGTACAAAAATACAAAATGCTAAAGTAGTAGTACCAAAAGCCATAGCACAAAAAGCTTCAATGATACCTAATTTAACAATTTATGCTTTAGAAAATTTAGCCCAGGCTGTAGATTTTTTTAAAGAAAAAAAATATGAGAATTATCATATATGCAATGCTCATCCTTTATTTGAAAATGCTATAAAACTTAATGGGGAAAAGTATATAAAAAACACTAGCTTTCCTTATGATTTTAAGGAAGTTAAAGGCCAAGAAAATGCTAAATTTGCTTGTATAATAGCAGCTTTAGGAATGCATAATATTTTATTTGAAGGTAGTCCAGGTAGCGGTAAAAGTATGTGTGCTAAAAGACTTTCTTTTATCATGCCACCACAAAGCTTGAAAGAAATTTTAGCTCAAAACGCTTATAAGTCATTAAATTCTTTAGATGATGATTTTAGCGCTAGTAGGGTTTTTAGAAGTCCTCATCATACAAGTACTAGAGCTAGTATTTTTGGCGGAGGAACTAAAAATGCCAAGATAGGAGAAATAGCACTTGCAAATGGAGGAGTTTTGTTTTTTGATGAGTTTCCTCATTTTTCAAAACAAATCATAGAAAGTTTAAGAGAGCCATTGGAGGATTTTAAAATTCTTATTTCAAGAGTTAATACCAAAGTGATTTATGAAACTAAATTTTTATTTGCTTGTGCGCAAAATCCTTGTCCTTGTGGAAATTTATTTTCTAAAAATCAAAATTGTCGTTGTCAAGAAATAGAAATAAAAAAATATAAAAACAAAATTTCATCTCCAATTTTAGATAGGATTGATCTTTATGTAGCTATGGATGAAATTTCACATAAGGATAAAATGAGTTTAACATCAGAGCAAATGAGCGAGATGGTATTTAAAGGATTTTTATTTCAAAAACAAAGACAGCAAGAAGAGTTTAATGCTAAATTAAATGATGAGCAGATGAAACAATTTTGTATTTTAGAGTCTTCTGCTAATGAAATTTTGCAAAAGGCTATAAATTCATATAATCTTTCTCAAAGAGGGGTAAATAAAACTATAAAAGTAGCAAGAACCATTGCAGATTTAGAGCAAAGTGAGTTGATTTTAAAAACTCATATTTTAAAAGCATTAAGTTTTAGAATGAGAAATATTTAGGAGCAAAAATGGAAAATAAAAGCATAGCAATTTTTATAGATGCGGAAAATATTCCTTCAAAATACGCAAAATCGATTTTTGGTATTGCTTCTGATTATGGAGAAATTGTTATAAAGCGAATTTATGGAGATTGGACTCAAAAAAATATACAAAATTGGAAAGAACAAATCGCACAATATTCTATCATTGCTATGCAACAATTTAATTTTTTAGCTAATAAAAATTCAAGTGATATGTATTTAATTACTGATATTATGAGTGTTTTTTATGAAAAAGATATTGATATTTTTGTTATTGTATCAAGCGATAGTGATTATACTAGTTTGATACAGAAGCTAAAAGAAAATAAAAAACAAGTTATAGGCATGGGTTTAAAGCAAGCTGTAAAATCTTATGTGAATTCCTTTAGTGAATTCTTTTATTTAGATCAAGATAAAACAAAAACAAAAGTCATAATTGAAAAAGAATATATCAAAGATTTAATCAATATCGCAGAGGCTTTGATAGAAGAAAAAGGTCGCGCAGAATATGCTCAAATTCGTACTAATATGAACAGAAAACATGCAAATTTTATTCCACAAAATTTCGGCTTTAAAAATTTTAAAGCTTTGATGAAAGAACTTTTACCAAAGATGAAACAATTTAAAGAAGTAAATGAGAAAAATATTTATTTCCTTGAAAAAGCAAAGGCTTAAAAATGGAAAATATCTTAATAGCTTTTTTGGCTGTTGTAATTTTAGCTTTTGTATGGGTGGTATTTAAAAGTCAGAAAGAAAAAGTAAAGTTAGAATTTTTAAATCAAAACAATATGACTTTGCAAAATCAACTTTCTAATTTAGAGTTTGAAAAAACTGCACTTATAGAAAAAAATTCCAAACTTTTAGATGAAAAAATATCGTATTTATCTAAAAATGAAGTTTTAGAGGCAAAATTAGCACAAAAAGAACAAACTCAACAAGAACTTTTAAATATGCATTTAAAAGAGCGTGCGAATTTAAAAGAAGAATACACTCAAACCTTAATAAAATTAGAAGAAAAATATAAACAAAGTTTGACGGGATTAAAACAAGAGCTAGAGCAAAATTTCCAAAAACAAAATGCTAGTATTTTAAATCAAAACAAACTTATGCTCAATGAAGATACAAAAAAAATCTTAGAAGAAATTTTCTTGCCTGTGAAAAAAAGTGTTAAAGAGTATAGTGAAAAACTCAGTCAAAATGAAGTTAGCATTAAAACACAAATTGATCATATGTTTAAATTTAGTCAAAATATGGGAGAAAATGCAGATAAGCTAGCTAAAATTTTAAAAGGAGATAAAAAAATTCGTGGTAATTTTGCAGAATTGCAACTAAAATCAGTTTTAGAAAATAGTGGTTTAGTAGAGGGTGTGCAGTATAAATTGCAAGAGAGATTTCAAGATGAGGGTAAAACTTACATTCCTGATGCGGTTGTGTTTTTAGATAAACAAAAAAGTATAGTTATAGATGCAAAATTTTCTCTACCAAGTGATTTTAGTTTTGAAGATATTAGTAAAAATACCTGTCTTGATTTGGCTTATAATCTAAAATCAAGGATTGATGAGTTAGCTAAAAAGCCTTATATGCAGTATGATAAACACACTTATGAGTTTGTTTTGCTTTTTATACCTTATCAAAATATTCTAGATTTGATTTTAAATGTAGATCTTGAAATTTATCAATACGCTTATAAAAAAAAGGTTTATTTAACTACACCAAACACTCTTTTTATGGCATTAAATACTATAAATATTTCATGGAAAAATATACAAAGTAATGAAAATATCTTAAAAGCTTTTGATGAACTGGGTAAATTTCATGATAAATTTGCAGGCGTTTTGGATGATTTTGAAAAAATCAAAGAAAATGTTAAAAGATTAAACACAAATGTAGATAATATGCAAACAAAGCTTACTCATGGAAGTGGAAATATCGCTTCAAGAGTGATAAAGCTTAAAGAGCTAGGCGCTAAAACTCAAAAATTTATAAAATGTGAGATGAGCGATGAAAGCAGTATTTAAAGATAATATTTCTTATGAAAAAAAACTTATTGAAAAAGGTTTGGATGAGTTTTTAATGATGGAAAATGCAGGCATAGAGCTTGCAAATTTGATTAAGAAAAAAAGTAAAAACATAAAAAATGCCAAAATTTTATTTTTGCTCGGTACTGGTGGAAATGGAGCTGATGGACTTGTGGCTATAAGGCATTTAAAAAAAGCTTTTGCTTTTGTTATGCCATATAAAAAAAATACAATGTTTATCAAGCAAGAGCAAATTTTAAAAAATATAGGTTTTAAATTTTTAAAAAAAGAACCTAAATTTAAAGATTTTGACATCATTGTTGATTGTGTTTTTGGGAGTGGTTTAAATAAAGCTTTAGATGAAAATTTGCAAAGAATTTTTAAAAAAATTGCTAAAAGTAAGGCTTTAAAAATAGCTTGTGATGTTCCTAGCGGGCTTGGACAAGAGCTATGTTTTAAGGCTGATTATACTCTTTGCATGGGAGTGATTAAAGAAATTTTATTAGAAGATTTTGCAAAAGAATTTGTAGGTAAAATTAAAATTGCAAATTTGGGTTTAAAACCTTATATGCAAAATACTTCAAGTTTTTTACTAGAAAAAAAAGATTTAAAACTTATTACAAAAAAGATTAACTCAAATAAAGGCGATTTTGGCCATGTTTATATTTTTGCAAATAAAAGTGCAGGTACTCTAGCTGGACTTGGTGCTTTAGAATTTGGAGCAGGACTTGTATCTTTAGTGGCTAAAGAAAGTTTTTCACCTTTGATTATGCTAAAAGATGATATTGAAAGCAAAATAAATGCAGCTGCTATAGGTATGGGACTTGATGATTTAAGTATTTTAAAAGATGAAAGATTAAAAAACATTCCTTTGGTTTTAGACGCAAATTGCTTTCAAAGTGAAAATTTACCTTCATATCTTGCTAGAGAAGATGTTGTTTTAACCCCTCATCCTAAAGAATTTTGTATGCTTTTAAAACTTTGTTTTAATGAGGATATAAGCGTAGAAGAAATTCAAAACAAACGCTTTTTTTATGCAAGAAAGTTTAGTTCTAAATTTCAATGTGTTTTGGTATTAAAAGGAGCTAATCCTATTATTGCTCAAAAAGAAAAATTTTTTATAGTAAATTGTGGCAATGAAGCTTTAGCAAAAGGTGGAAGTGGGGATGTGTTAAGTGGTATGATAGCAGCTTTGCTTGGAGCTAAATTTAATGCTTTAGAAGCTGCTAAAAATGCAGTATTAGCTCATGCTTTAGTAGCTAAAAATTATAAGAAAAACAAAATTAGTTTTGATGCTTTAAAATTGATAAAGGGGTTAAAATGCTTATAAAATTAGCAATTTTATTTAGTGGTAATGGAAGTAATTTGGAAAATATTTTAGCAAAATTACATAAAAAAACTTTTGGTAAAAATACCTTTGAAGTGGTTTTATGCGTGTGCAATAAAAAAGAAGCTTATGGTATACAAAGAGCTTTAAAATATAACCTTAATACTCAAATTATAGAGCATGAAAAATTTACTTCAAGAGAAGAATTTGATGCAGAATTAGTAAAAATTATAAAAGAAAGTCAAGCAGATCTGACCATCTTAGCAGGATTTATGCGAATTTTAAGTCCTATTTTCACTCAAAATATAAAAGCTATTAATCTTCATCCTTCTTTGCTTCCTTTATTTAAAGGTGCTCATGCTATCAAAGAAAGTTATGAGAGCGATATGAAACTTGCGGGTGTTAGCGTGCATTGGGTTAACGAAGAGCTTGATGGTGGTAAAATCATTGCTCAAAAGGCGTTTGAAAAAGCTAAACTAAGCTTTGAAGAATTTGAAGATAAAATTCATAAATTAGAGTATGAAATTTTACCTGCAACTATTGTTGAAATTTTTGAAAATGATTAATTTTTTATCATTATAATTACGCTTTTTATTTTAAGGAAGTTAAATGTTTGAGTGGATTTTTAGTGTGGATGCGTGGGTAGTGTTGCTTACGCTTACAGCTTTAGAGATTGTGCTAGGGATTGATAATATCATTTTCTTGGCTATTTTGGTTTCTAAATTACCACCAGAACATAGAGATAAGGGTAGAGTTTTAGGCCTTGCTTTTGCGATGATTACTAGAATTTTATTGTTATTGTCTTTGTTTTGGGTTATGAAGCTTGTCACACCTTTATTTAGTATATTAGGGAATGAAATTTCAGGTAGGGATTTGGTGCTTTTGCTTGGAGGATTGTTTTTGATAGTTAAATCTATCAAAGAAATCAAAGAAAGTATAACACATCAAGAGGAAAGTCAAAGTAATATAAAAATCAGCAATAAACTTTGGATTGTAGTTGCTGAAATAGCTGTGATAGATATAGTATTTTCTCTAGATAGTGTTATTACTGCTGTGGGTATTGCTCAAGATATAGAGATTATGATTATTGCTGTTATTATTGCAGTATTAGTAATGCTTTTTGCTTCTAAACCAATTGCAGATTTTGTAGAAAAATATCCAAACATTAAAATTTTAGCTTTGGCATTTTTAGTAATGATAGGTTTTGTTTTAGTATGTGAAAGTTTTGATATTCATATAGATAAGGCCTATATTTATGTAGCTATGGCCTTTTCTTTGGTAGTTGAAATTTTAAACATCATTTCACAAAAAAAACAAACAAATAATTCTTAAAATATTTAGCATTTTTTATGCTAAATATTCTTATTTATCTTGACTTTTAATATTTTTTTATGTAAAATAACGCTTTATTTTTATACATCGGGGTGTAGCGCAGTCTGGTTAGCGCACTTGGTTTGGGACCAAGGGGCCGAAGGTTCGAATCCTTTCACCCCGACCATTTTTATAAATGGTGAGTGTAGCTCAGTCGGTTAGAGCATCAGATTGTGGTCCTGAGGGTCGTGGGTTCGATTCCCATCACTCACCCCATCAGCGCTCGTAGCTCAACTGGATAGAGCGACAGACTTCGGATCTGTAGGTTATGGGTTCGATTCCTATCGGGCGCACCATAAGCCTATTGTTACTTTTATTTTTTTGCGCTCATAGCTCAGCTGGATAGAGCAACGGCCTTCTAAGCCGTAGGTCAGAGGTTCGAATCCTCTTGAGCGTACCACTTTTGCGGATGTGGTGAAATTGGCAGACACGCCAGACTTAGGATCTGGTGCAGCAATGCGTGAAGGTTCAAGTCCTTTCATCCGCACCACTAATCTAGATTTTACTCAAATATGAAAACCTATAATTTATTTTTAGTTGTACAATAATAATATTTTAAATTAAAATATATTGCAAATATTAGGAAGATATTATGGTAAATATATATCAAGTTAAAATTATCGAAAATTTTTGCAAGGATAAATTTAAAAAAGATACAAGGCTAAAGGATTTTTTTCATATCTTTTTGGCGCAAAATTTAGAAATTTATACCAATATAGAAGACCAAAATTATACCAAAGGTACAATACTAATATATAAAATTTTTGATATATGTATTATATGTATAAAAGATGGAGTTTTCGTAGGTCAAGAGTATTGTCAATTTAAAAAAAGCGTGATAGATTATATAGTTGCTTATACTGATGAAAATATGAATGATGGTAAAATATCGCAACTATTAAGAGGTAGTTTTACATTAAAAATAGATAAATCAAATTGTTATGATAATCCAGATATTAAAGTTGTGTTTTCAGAAAAAGGCTTTTTGTTTCAGGCTAAATTTAACAATTGTGAAAGTAAATTTAAAGATACAATGACTATGTTTGCACTTTCTTTGGCTTATCGTGAGAAAATGGAGTATTATTTGAATTTGACTTCAAGTATTATAGATAAAGAAAACTACCATGATGTTATTGATATTAAAAAAGATTTTTATGTTTTTAATTTGAAATATTTTTTTAGCAACCCAATACATTATAACTACCAACAAAAACACACAATATGGAAAATTATATTTCATTATTATAATATTTTAGAGCAACATCAAGAATTAAAAATTCAAATAGAAAATCTTGTTGATATTTTGCATATTGAGCAAAATCAAGAAGAAGATAAAAAGGAAAAAATAAAAGAGAATAAAAGAAAAAAAATTGAAATGATTTTTTTAATCATCGGTGCTTTTGTTACTTTAGCTTCGCTAGTTAGTGTATACAAAGATGCTATGGAATTACTTGGTTAAAGTTATAGTATCACTTGTTTTGTGTTTTACTAAAATTTAACTCTCTA